>NZ_JBJNMH010000004.1:0-248307 GCF_052168635.1 Serratia sp. CY47444 | reverse complement strand
GCGGCAATAGCGCGGTGGTCCCACCTGACCCCATGCCGAACTCAGAAGTGAAACGCCGTAGCGCCGATGGTAGTGTGGGGTCTCCCCATGCGAGAGTAGGACACTGCCAGGCATCAAATTAAGCGTGCTGATATGGCTCAGTTGGTAGAGCGCACCCTTGGTAAGGGTGAGGTCCCCAGTTCGACTCTGGGTATCAGCACCACTTTATTTAAAGTGGGTTTAGAAGTTCGGCAGAAAAAAGAATTTGCTTGGCGGCAATAGCGCGGTGGTCCCACCTGACCCCATGCCGAACTCAGAAGTGAAACGCCGTAGCGCCGATGGTAGTGTGGGGTCTCCCCATGCGAGAGTAGGACACTGCCAAGCATCAAATAAAACAACAAGCCTCATGCGAAAGCATGGGGCTTTTTGTTTTGTCTGTTATTTGGTGTTCTGCTCGAGCATGGGCATGCGAAAGGCCCGTCGGGAACGGGCCTTAACGCCGCTTGCGGCGGCCCCGCAGGGGAGAGTCTCAGGATGAGACGAATACTGTAGGACACTGCCAAGCATCAAATAAGCCAAGAGGCCATCCGAAAGGATGGCCTTTTTGCTTTCAGTACCTCTCATCCTCCCTGCCAAAGATCCTGACGCAGTTCGCGCAATGAAACATTTTCACCTTTCCGCTGAATGCTCGACAGCGACGGAAAAAAACGCTATCTTCGGGCATCTAGAAGTCTAAACGTATAAATGGATGTGTGAGGGTTAAGCAATGCCGATTCGTGTTCCTGATGAGTTACCTGCGGTCAATTTCTTGCGCGGTGAGAATGTCTTCGTGATGACATCTTCGCGGGCAAAAACACAGGAAATCAGGCCGCTGAAAGTGCTGATCCTTAATCTGATGCCAAAGAAGATCGAAACGGAAAACCAGTTTCTGCGCCTGCTTTCCAACTCGCCGCTGCAGATTGATATCCAGCTGCTGCGCATCGACAGCCGCGAATCGAAGAATACGCCGGCCGAGCATCTGAATAACTTCTACTGCGACTTCGAGGATATTCAGAATGAGAACTTCGATGGTTTGATCGTCACTGGCGCGCCGCTGGGGCTGGTCGATTTCTGCGATGTTGCCTACTGGCCGCAGATCGAACGGGTGATCGACTGGGCTAAGAACCACGTTACCTCCACGCTGTTCGTGTGCTGGGCGGTACAGGCGGCGTTGAATATTCTGTACGGCATTCCCAAGATGACGCGCGAGGTGAAGCTCTCCGGGGTTTATCCGCACCAAACGCTACAGCAGCATGCGTTGCTGACGCGCGGCTTCGACGAAAGCTTCCTGGCGCCGCATTCACGCTATGCCGATTTCCCGACCGAGGTGATTCGCCAATATACCGACCTGGACATCCTGGCCGAATCCGAGCAGGCCGGCGCCTACCTGTTCGCCAGCAGGGATAAGCGCCTGGCGTTCGTCACCGGCCATCCGGAATACGATACGTTGACCCTGGCAGGAGAGTATTGTCGCGACAACGAAGCTGGCCTCGATCCTGCCGTACCGCTCAACTATTTCCCCGATGACAACCCCGCACTGACACCGAAAGCCACCTGGCGCAGCCATGGCCACCTGCTGTTTTCCAATTGGCTCAACTATTACGTCTACCAGATCACGCCTTACGATCTGCGCCATATGAATCCGACGCTCGACTGATCTTTTCTGCCTGCCGGCGGCTGAATCGAGGCCGCCGCACTGCTCATCCTCTGCCCGATCCTCTTTTTACCCGTCAATTTTCCTAAAAAACCATTGCCTAACAAAGCGTTAGTCCGTCTTTGCAATTCTATTGGAACCGATTTCCTTACCTGTTGACCGTGTTATTTACCCTAACTAATTGATAATAAAGTGTTAATAAAATATTTAATAATAAAATGGAAATGGTTTTTGATTTTTATTTTTTGTTGAGTATTCTTAGAGCTATCGGGATGAGATCTGACCAGTTGAGGATCGTTTCATCCGCCCTGATCCACAGTGATTTCTGATGAAAATGCGCCGGTCGCGCGGGCGCAACGATGGGAAGGAGCAAGGTCATGACGCAACAGATAGCAGGCACGGAATTAAGGTTTACGCAGGGTTTCGCCGCAGCGGAGCGCCAGGTGTTAACGGATGAAGCGGTTGAATTCCTGGCGGACCTGGTGGGGAAATTCACGCCGCGGCGCAACGAGCTGCTGGCGGCGCGTGTCCGCTGGCAACAAAATATCGATCGCGGTGAACTGCCGGGGTTTATTTCGGAAACCGCTTCCATTCGTAAAGGTGACTGGCAAATCCGCGGCATTCCGCAAGACTTGCGTGACCGCAGGGTCGAGATCACCGGGCCGGTCGAGCGCAAGATGGTGATCAATGCGCTGAACGCCAACGTAAAAGTGTTTATGGCGGACTTCGAAGACTCGCTGGCGCCAAGCTGGGACAAAGTCATCGACGGTCAAATCAATCTGCACGATGCGGTTAACGGCACCATCTCCTACACCAATGAAGCCGGCAAGATCTACCAGCTGAAACCGAATCCGGCGGTGTTGATCGCTCGCGTGCGCGGCTTGCACCTGCCGGAGAAACACGTCTTGTGGCGTGATGAAGCCATCCCCGGCGGCCTGTTCGATTTCGCGCTGTACTTCTACCACAACTATCGCCAGCTGTTGGCCAAGGGTAGCGGCCCGTATTTCTACCTGCCGAAAACCCAGTCCTGGGAGGAAGCGGCCTGGTGGAGCGATGTCTTCAGCTTTACCGAGGATCGTTTCGATCTGCCGCGCGGCACCATTAAGGCGACCGTGCTGATCGAAACCTTGCCGGCGGTGTTCCAGATGGACGAGATCCTCTACCACCTGCGCGATCACATCGTCGGTCTGAACTGCGGCCGTTGGGATTACATCTTCAGCTACATCAAAACGCTGAAGAACCACGGCGATCGCGTGCTGCCGGATCGTCAGTCGGTGACCATGGAAAAACCTTTCCTCAGCGCCTATTCGCGCCTGTTGATCAAAACCTGTCATAAGCGCGGCGCGTTCGCCATGGGCGGCATGGCGGCGTTTATCCCGAGCAAAGACGCCGAAAAAAACGCCTGGGTGCTGAACAAGGTACGGGCGGACAAAGAGCTGGAGGCCAACAATGGCCACGACGGCACCTGGGTGGCGCACCCGGGCTTGGCGGACACGGTGATGGAGGTGTTCGGCAACGCATTGGGCGATCGTCAAAACCAGCTGGACGTGCTGCGTGAGCAGGATGCGCCGATCAGCGCCGCACAGCTGCTGGCACCGTGCGACGGCGAACGCACCGAAGCAGGGATGCGCGCCAATATCCGCGTGGCGGTGCAGTACATTGAAGCCTGGATCTCCGGCAACGGCTGCGTGCCGATTTACGGTTTGATGGAGGATGCGGCGACGGCGGAGATCTCCCGCACGTCTATCTGGCAGTGGATCCACCACGAGAAGAGCCTGAACGACGGGCGCCCGGTCACCAAGGCGCTGTTCCGCCAGATGCTGCAAGAAGAGATGTTGGTGGTGCGTGAAGAAGTAGGGGAAGCGCGCTTTAACGCCGGCCGGTTCGAAGAGGCGGCGAGCCTGATGGAGCGCATCACCACGCAAGATGAATTAATCGATTTCCTGACGCTGCCCGGCTATGAGCTGCTGGCCTGAATTTTCCCAATCAACCCTACATGACTGAAAGGATAAAAATTATGTCTACCTCTCGCTCTCAACAGATCCAGCAGTTGGAACAGGAATGGAAATCGGCCCGTTGGGAAGGCATTACCCGCCCCTATAGCGCCGAAGACGTGATCAACCTGCGCGGTTCGGTCAACCCGGAATGCACCCTGGCACAAAACGGCGCCGCCAAACTGTGGGCATTGTTGAACGGCAAGGCGCGCAAAGGCTACGTGAACTGCCTGGGCGCGCTGACCGGCGGCCAGGCGCTGCAGCAGGCCAAAGCCGGCGTCGAGGCCATCTACTTGTCCGGTTGGCAGGTGGCGGCCGACGCCAACAGCGCGGCGGCCATGTACCCTGACCAATCGCTGTATCCGGTGGACTCGGTGCCGAAGGTGGTCGAGCGCATCAACAACACCTTCCGCCGTGCCGATCAGATCCAATGGGCGAACCAGATTGAGCCGGGCAGCAAAGGGTACACCGATTATTTCCTGCCGATCGTCGCCGATGCGGAAGCCGGCTTCGGCGGCGTGTTGAACGCCTTTGAGCTGATGAAAGCGATGATTACCGCCGGTGCCGCCGGGGTGCACTTCGAAGATCAGCTGGCGGCGGTGAAGAAATGCGGCCATATGGGCGGCAAAGTGCTGGTGCCGACGCAAGAAGCGATCCAGAAACTGGTCGCCGCGCGCCTGGCGGCCGACGTGCTCGGCGTGCCGACGCTGGTGATCGCCCGTACCGACGCCGATGCGGCCGACCTGCTGACCTCTGACTGCGATCCGTATGACAGCGCCTTCGTCACTGGCGAGCGTACGGCGGAAGGCTTCTTCCGCACCCATGCCGGCGTCGAACAGGCGATCAGCCGCGGCCTGGCCTATGCCCCTTACGCCGATATGGTGTGGTGCGAAACCTCAACGCCGGATCTGGATGCCGCCCAGCGCTTCGCCGACGCCATCCACGCCAAATATCCAGGCAAGCTGTTGGCCTACAACTGCTCGCCATCGTTCAACTGGAAGAAGAACCTCGACGATCAGACCATCGCTCGCTTCCAGCAGGCGCTGTCGGACATGGGCTACAAGTATCAGTTCATCACGCTGGCGGGCATCCACAGCATGTGGTTCAACATGTTCGACCTGGCGCACGCCTATGCACAGGGCGAGGGGATGAAACACTACGTCGAGAAGGTGCAGCAGGCGGAGTTCGCCGCGGTGGATCGCGGTTACACCTTCGCGTCGCACCAGCAGGAGGTGGGCACCGGCTACTTCGACAAGGTCACCACCGTCATTCAGGGCGGCGCCTCTTCGGTCACCGCGCTGACCGGTTCGACGGAAGAACAGCAGTTCTGATGCGGCAAGCTTGAAGACGTTTCACCCGAAGCCTGCATGCGCAGGCTTCTTTTTCTGGCGGGGGTAAGGATGGCGGCAAAACTGGAGTTGTTGATCGCACAGACGATCCTGCAGGGCTTCGATGCGCAGTACGGCCGCTTTCTGGAAGTGACCGCCGGCGCGCAGCAGCGCTTCGAGCAGGCGGACTGGCCGGCGGTGCAGCAGGCGATGAAAAAGCGCATCCATCTGTATGACCATCACGTCGGCCTGGTGGTGGAGCAGCTCAAATGCATCACCGGGCAGAAATACTTCGACGCCGACTTCCCCAGCCGGGTTAAAGCGGTTTATATCGACCTGCTGCCGGACTATCCGCGTTTCGAGATCGCCGAAAGCTTCTTTAACTCGGTCTATTGCCGGCTGTTCAAGCACCGCGATCTGACGCCGGACAAGCTGTTCGTCTTCAGTTCGCAGCCGGAACGGCGCTTTCGCGACATACCGCGTCCGCTGGCACGCGATTTCACCCCCAATGGCGATCTGCCGGCGATGCTGCGCAGCGTGCTGAGCGATCTGCCGCTGCGGCTGCCGTGGGAGGACTTGGCGCGCGATATTCGCGACATCACTCAGGCGCTGCAACGCGCCTTCAGCGCACCGCAGCTGGCGGGCGCAACCTTCCAGATAGCCAACGAACTGTTCTATCGCAACAAGGCCGCCTGGCTGGTCGGCAAGCTGCGCCTGGCCGACGGTGTTTATCCGTTCTTGCTCCCGATCCACCACAGCGAGTCGGGCGCGCTGTTTATCGATGCCTGCCTGACTGGCAAGGCCGAGGCCAGCATTGTCTTCGGCTTCGCCCGCTCTTATTTCATGGTCTACGCGCCGCTGCCGGCGGCGATGGTGGAGTGGCTGCGCGAGATCCTGCCGGGCAAAACCACCGCCGAGCTGTACATGGCGATCGGCTGCCAGAAGCACGGTAAAACCGAATGCTATCGCGAATACCTGACCTTTATGGCGCACTCACAGGAACAGTTCATCATCGCGCCGGGCGTGAAGGGCATGGTGATGCTGGTGTTCACTCTGCCGTCCTTCGATCGGGTGTTTAAAGTGATCAAAGACGAATTCGCCCCGCAAAAAGAGGTGACGCAGGCGCAGGTGATGGCTTGCTATCAGCTGGTGAAAGAGCACGATCGCGTCGGGCGCATGGCGGATACCCAGGAGTACGAGAATTTCGTCGTCGACAAGGCGCGTCTCAGCCCTGAGCTGTTGGCGGAGCTTCGGCGCGAAGTGCCGGACAAGCTGGAAGATCTCGGCGATCGCATCGTGATCAAACACCTGTATATGGAACGGCGCATGACGCCGCTGAACCTGTATCTGGAGCAGGCCAACGACCAGCAAATGCGCGATGCGATTGAAGAGTACGGCAACGCGATCAAGCAGTTGGCCGCCGCCAATATTTTCCCCGGCGATATGCTGTTCAAGAACTTCGGCGTGACGCGCCACGGGCGGGTGGTGTTCTACGACTACGACGAAATTTGCTACATGACCGAGGTCAACTTCCGCGACATTCCGCCGCCGCGTTATCCGGAGGACGAGCTGGCCAGCGAGCCGTGGTACAGCATCGCGCCCAACGATGTGTTCCCGGAAGAGTTCCGCCACTTCCTGTGCGGCGATCGGCGCATTCGGCAGGTGTTTGAAGAGTTGCACAGCGATCTGTTTACCGCGGAGTATTGGCGCGGGTTGCAGCAGCGCATCCGCGAAGGGCATGTGGAAGACGTATTTGCTTATCGCAAGAAGCAGCGGTTCAGCCAGCGCAGCGGGGCGGCGCTGCCGGCCGCCACCGCTGCGATGTAAATCAGGCCTGGGCGCCCGCGACGGCGGCGCGCGCCAGTTCGGTAATGCGCGCGTAGTCGCCGCTTTCGAGTGCGTCCGCCGGCACCAGCCAGGAGCCGCCGATGCACAGCACGCTTTTCAGCGCCAGATAGCTGCGGTAATTGTCCGGCGAGATGCCGCCGGTCGGGCAGAAACGCACCTGCGGGAACGGGCCGCCGATCGCCTGCAGCGCTTTTACGCCGCCGTTGGCTTCCGCCGGGAAGAATTTAAACTCGCGCAGGCCGTAATCCATGCCCTGCATCAGTTCGGAAACGGTGCTGATGCCCGGAATCAGCGGAATGGACCCGGCGGTGGCCGCCTTGAGCAGCTCGTCGGTCAATCCTGGGCTGATGGCGAACTGCGCGCCGGCTTCGGTCACTTCCCGCAGCTGCTGCGGATTGATCACCGTACCGGCGCCGATGATCGCTTCCGGCACCTCTTGAGCGATGGCGCGAATGGCGTCCATGGCGCAGGCGGTGCGCAGCGTCACCTCCAGCACCCGTACGCCGCCGGCGACCAGCGCTTTCGCCAACGGCACCGCATGTTCCAGCTTGTTGATCACGATGACCGGCACCACCGGCCCCGCCGTCAGGATCTGCTCGGCGCTTGTTGTCCACTTGTTCATGCTGACGTTCTCCTCTGTGGCCGCCGCCAGGCGGCGATGCGGCCAGGCTATCGATTAAAATTTGATGCAGCAGGCGCCCTGCTCGGCGCCTGACAGCTGGCTGCGCAACGCGCCGAACAGCTCGCGGCCGCAGCCGATGTGTTCGGCGCTCAGATCGGGCTGGCATGGCGCGCGCTGGGCCAACTCGTCGGCGTCGACCAGCACCTGCAGCTCGCCGCTGCGGCCGTTGACGCGGATCGGATCGCCGTCGCGCACTTTCGCCAGCAGGCCGCCGGTATAGGCTTCCGGGGTGACGTGAATGGCGGAAGGCACCTTGCCGGAGGCGCCGGACAGGCGGCCGTCGGTCACCAGCGCCACTTTGAAGCCGCGATCCATCAACACGCCCAGCGGCGGCATCAGCTTGTGCAGCTCCGGCATGCCGTTGGCCTGCGGCCCCTGGAAGCGCACCACCACCACGCAATCGCGATCCAGCTTGCCGGCTTCGAACGCCGGCACGATATCGTGCTGGCTGTCGAACACCACCGCCGGCGCTTCGATGATCTGGTTATCGGCGGGCACCGCCGAGGTTTTCATCACCGCGCGGCCCAGATTGCCGGCCATCACTTTGGTGCCGCCATGATGTTCGAACGGCTGAGCGACGCTGGCGATCACGCTGGCGTCGAGCGAGCCGGCCACGCCTTCGCGCCATACCAATTGGCCGTTGTCCAGCCACGGTTCCTGGGTGTAGCGGCGCAGGCCGAAACCGGCCACGGTGTGCACGTCTTCGTGCAGCAGGCCGTGTTGCAGCAGTTCGCGCACCACCAGCGGCACGCCGCCGGCGGCCTGGAATTGGTTGATGTCGGCCGGGCCGTTCGGGTAGATGCGGCACAGCAGCGGCACCGCCTCCGACAGCTCCGAGAAATCGTCCCAGGTGATGATGATGCCCGCCGCCCGCGCCATCGCCACCAGATGCATGGTCAGGTTGGTGGAGCCGCCGGTGGCCAGCAGCGAGACGATGCCGTTCACCACCACTTTCTCGTCCACCAGGCGGCCGATCGGCAGGTAGTTGCCGGCGGTATCGGTCAGTCGGGTCACCTGGCGCGCGGCGGCGTCGTTCAGCGCGTCGCGCAGCGGCGTGTCCGGATGGACGAAGGAGGCGCCCGGCAGATGCAGACCCATCACTTCCATCACCATCTGGTTGGTGTTGGCGGTGCCATAGAAGGTGCAGGTGCCGATGCCGTGATAAGAGGCCGCCTCGGCCTCCAGCAGTGCCAAACGGTCGGCCTTGCCCTCGGCGTACAGCTGGCGCACGCGCACTTTTTCCTTGTTCGGCAGGCCGCTGCTCATCGGGCCGGCCGGCACGAACAGCGCGGGCAGGTGGCCGAAGGAGAGGGCGGCCATCACCAGCCCCGGCACGATCTTGTCGCAGATGCCGAGGAACAGCGCGCCGTCGAACATATTGTGCGACAGGCCGACGGCGGCCGACATGGCGATCACGTCACGGCTCATCAGCGACAGCTCCATGCCGTCCTGCCCCTGCGTCACGCCGTCGCACATCGCCGGCACGCCGCCGGCCACCTGGCCTACGGCGCCGACCGCTTTCAGCGCCTGCTTCAGCCGCTGCGGGTAGTGTTCGTACGGCTGGTGGGCCGACAGCATGTCGTTATAGGCGGTGATGATGGCGATATCGCTGCGCACCATGTTTTTCAGCGACGCCTTGTCATCAGGCTGACAGGCGGCGAAGCCGTGGGCCAGGTTGCCGCAGGCGAGCTGCGCGCGGTGGACGGTTTGGGCGCGGGCCGCCTCGATACGCGCCAGATAGGCGGCGCGGCTGGCCTGGGAACGGTCGATGATGCGCTGTGTGACACGGGACAAGGTTGGATTAATCATGCCTTCCTCACATTGCTGTTGTTATAGTCGCCGCCTGTGGCGGTGCCCCCGGGGGTGATTTGCAGCCCTGGTGTGCAAGGCCGGGAGCGATTCAGGATTTAAAACATCGTGAATGCAATCATGCCGATGGCGCCGCCGACGCTGCCCAGAATGGTTTCCATCACCGTCCAGGTTTTCAGCGTTTGCAGTTCGTTGGCGCCGGTGAATTTGCCGAACAGCCAGAAACCGGCATCGTTGACGTGGCTCAGCACGATGGAGCCGCCGGCGATGCAGATGGCCAGCGCGGCCAACTGCCCGCCGTTCAGCCCGAGCTGGCTGGTGACCGGCAGCACCAGGCCGACGGTGGTCAGGCAGGCGACGGTGGCCGAGCCCTGGATCACCCGCACCATGGCGGACAGCGCAAAAGCGGCCACGGCGATGGGCAGGCCGGCGCCGATCATGGCGTCACCCAGCGCCGGCCCTACACCGGAATCCACCAGGATCTGCTTGAACACCCCGCCGGCGCCGGTCATCAGCAGGATGATCCCGGCCGGCTGCACGGCGGCGGAGCAGATGGCCAGGGTCTGTTCGTTGCTCATGCCGCGCGGTTTCGCCAGACCGTAAATCACGATCAGGCAGGCCAGCAGGATGGCGGTGAACGGGTGGCCGATAAACTCCAGCCACTGCTGCAGCTGCGAGCCGGGAGTGACCAGCCGCGCGCCGATAGTCTTCATGCCGACCAGTACCAGCGGGCACAGCACCAGCGCCAGGCTGAAGCCGAACGACGGCAGATTGCCCTTGGTCAGCGTCGGCTCATTCTCTTCCGGCGGCATCGGCCAGTTGACGAAGCGGCTGATAAAGCTGCCGTACAGCGGGCCGGCGATTAGCATGCCGATCACTGCCGCCACCAGGCCGATGGCGATCATCCAGCCGAAATCGGCCTTCATCTGCGATGCCAGCAGCATCGGCACCGGCCCCGGCAGCAGGAAGGAGGCGGCAGCGGCCACACCGGCGAACAGCGGGATGGCCAGTTTGACGATATTGCCGTCGGTGCGGCGCGCCACGGCGAACACGATGCCGATCAGCAGCACCACCGCCACGTCGAAGAACAGCGGCAGCGCGCAGATCAGGCCGGCGATGCCGAGCGCGTAGTGCGCCTTGCTTTGTCCGAATCGTTTCAGCAATTGCGCCGCAATTTGATCGAGCGCGCCGACCTCATGCAGGATCTTGCCGAACATCGCCCCGAGCGCTACCACGATCGCCAGGAAGCCCAGCGTGTCGCCCATGCCTTTTTGCATGGTGTCGGCGATGTGTTCCAGCGGCATGCCGGAGAAAATGCCGGCGGCGATGGACACCAGCATCAGCGCGACGAAGGCGTGCATGCGTGCCTTCATCACCAGGAATAACAGCAGTAAAACCGAGCCGACTGCGGTACCGACCAGCGTTACGGTACTCACGCGCACACGTCCTGCGGCAGGAAGCTCTGGATATGGCGCACGGTATCGGCGATCACCGCGTCCAGCGGCTGATTGATGTCGATCGCCATCACGTCGTTCTCGTCGGCGCCCGGTTGCTCCAGCGCGGCGAACTGGGTGACCAGCATCTGCGGCTTGAAGAAGTGGCCGTTGCGCGCCGCCAGGCGGGATTCGATCACCGGGAACTCACCGTGCAGATAGATGAATGACAGGTTGCCGTTGCCGGCGCGCAGGCGGTCGCGATACTGCTTTTTCAACGCCGAACAGACGATGATCGACACGTTGTTGGTGCGCTGCATGGCGAAGGCGGCGTCGTTGAGCGCGGCCAGCCACGGCGCGCGATCGTCGTCGTTCAACGCCTCGCCGGCGGCCATCTTCAGGATGTTGCTGCGCGGGTGCAGGAAGTCGCCGTCGAGGAAGCCGGCGGAGAGTTGGCGGGCCGCGGCGGCGGCGACGACGGACTTGCCGCTGCCGGAAACGCCCATAACGACGTAAATGCGATTTTGATTGTTGGTCATGGTTTGGCTCCAAAACACCGGGTGACGTTACCTTCGTTCAATCTGATTGTTACCGGTAACATGTTATCGGTAACATTGTCGAAGGAAGTTTGAGCGGTTGCAATGGGCTTTCGCCGTGAGGATCGTTAACTGTGATCGGCTTCAAGCTTTTTGCCTGTGTGCTAAACAGGATGCCGACAGCCTGTTACATGCTGACAACAGAGCATGGCAGGGGAGCAGGGGCGCGCTGGGGCGCCCCTCGGATGGGCTGGATCAGCGCACGCCGCCGTAGGCCAGGCTGATCTCTTTCGCCGCGTGGATCACCAGCGCGCCCAGCTCGATCACGCGATCGTCGGTGATGCGCGACACCGGGCCGGAGATGGAAATGGCGGCGAAGGCTTCGCGGTGCTCGTCGAAGATGCAGGCCGCCACGCAGCGCAGGCCGAGCGCGTGCTCTTCGTCGTCAAAGGAGAAACCCTGTTTGCGGATCTGCGCCAGCCCCTCTTTCAGGTTGTGTGGCGTCAGGGTATGCGGCGTGTAGGTGTGCATGCCTTTCTTGTGCAGCAGTTTGGTCACCTGATCGTCCGGCAGGGTGGCGAGGAACGCTTTGCCGGCGCCGGAGGCGTGCATCGGCAGTTTGCCGCCGATCGGCGCCGACATGCGCATCAGCGCCGTGCACTGCACCTGATCGATGATGATCGCCTGGTACTCGCTGGTATCCAGCACCGCCAGGTTGACGGTTTCGCCGGACTCCTCCATCAGGCGGCGCAGCGTCGGATGCACCATCGCCAGCAGGTTGCGGCTTTGCAGGAAGCTGCTGCCGACCACAAAGGCGTGCGAGCCGATGGTCCACAGGCCGAGATCGCCGACCTGGCGCACGAATCCCTGCTGCTGCATGGTGGTGAGCAGGCGGTGAGTGGTGGAATTCGGCAGGCCGGCCTGCTGGGCCAGATCGGTCAGCGCCACGTTGCCCTGGGCTTCCGAAATGTATTCCAACAGTTTCAGGCCACGGGTCAACGATTGTACCTGACCGGTCGCCGCACTGGCGGCGGGGGCTGCTGCGCGGGGCTTCTTGCCGCGCTTGGCGGGAGCAGGGGTGGCCATGGGTGAGATTCCTTTTTCCGTATGATGGAATTCATTTTCGTTTTTTGTCGATGAATTGCAAGCCGCCGTCAGCTCATCGGAGGTGTTGACGCACAACCTGAAAAACTCTCAATTGTCGCCTGGCCCTTTGTCCTTACAAGCTGTGCTAGGATGACTCGTTGGTTTTTGCGGCAGTTGAGCAATGGGCTGGATGGCAATGGAAGGGGTTACAGTGACGAATCGAGTAGAACAACTGCGCCGTCAGTTAGCGCAGCGCATTTTAGTGTTGGACGGCGGCATGGGCACCATGATCCAGAGCTATCGCCTGGACGAGCGCGATTTTCGCGGTGAGCGTTTCGCCGACTGGCGCAGCGATCTGAAAGGCAATAACGATCTGCTGGTGCTGACCAAGCCGGAAGTGATCACCGCCATTCATTACGCCTATCTTGAGGCGGGCGCCGATATCCTTGAGACCAATACCTTCAACTCCACCTCCATCGCCATGGCCGACTACCACATGGAGTCGCTGTCCGCCGAGATTAACTATCAGGCCGCCTGTCTGGCGCGCGCCTGCGCCGACGAATGGACGGCGCGCACGCCGGAAAAACCGCGCTACGTCGCCGGGGTGTTGGGGCCGACCAACCGCACTGCGTCCATCTCGCCGAACGTCAACGATCCGGCGTTCCGCAACATCTCGTTCGATGAACTGGTGGCGGCTTACCGCGAATCGACTCGCGCGCTGGTGGAAGGCGGCGTCGATCTGATCATGATCGAAACCATCTTCGACACCCTGAACGCCAAGGCCGCCGCTTTTGCGGTGGAAACCGAATTCGAAGCGCTGGGGGTGGAACTGCCGATCATGATTTCCGGCACCATCACCGACGCCTCCGGCCGCACCCTGTCCGGCCAGACCACCGAAGCGTTTTACAATTCGCTGCGCCACGTCAAGCCGCTGACCTTCGGCCTGAACTGCGCCCTGGGCCCGGACGAGCTGCGCCAGTACGTCGCCGAGCTGGCGCGCATCTCGGAGACCTACGTCACCGCGCACCCGAACGCCGGTTTGCCGAACGCCTTCGGCGAATACGATCTGGATGCGGCCGAGATGGCGCGCCAGGTCGGGGAGTGGGCGCAGGCCGGCTTTCTCAATATCATCGGCGGATGCTGCGGTACCACGCCGGAACATATCGCCGCGATGGCCAAGGCGGTCGAGGGCGTGCCGCCGCGCCGGCTGCCGGAGCTCCCGGTCGCCTGCCGCCTGGCCGGTCTGGAGCCGCTGACCATCGACGCCAACACTCTGTTCGTCAACGTCGGCGAGCGCACCAACGTCACCGGTTCGGCGCGCTTCAAGCGCCTGATCAAAGAAGAGAAATACAACGAGGCGCTCGACGTGGCGCGTCAGCAGGTCGAGAGCGGCGCGCAGATCATCGACATCAACATGGACGAGGGGATGCTCGACGCCGAAGCGGCGATGGTGCGCTTCCTCAACCTGATCGCCGGCGAGCCGGATATCGCCCGGGTGCCGATCATGATCGACTCCTCCAAGTGGTCCGTTATCGAGAAAGGCCTGAAGTGCATTCAGGGCAAGGGCATCGTCAACTCGATCTCGATGAAGGAGGGCGAAGAGGCCTTTATCCACCACGCCAGGCTGGTGCGCCGCTACGGCGCCGCGGTGGTGGTGATGGCGTTCGACGAAGTGGGCCAGGCGGACACCCGCGAGCGCAAGTTCGAGATCTGTCGCCGCGCCTATAAAATTTTGACCGAACGCGTCGGTTTCCCGCCGGAAGACATCATTTTCGACCCGAACATCTTCGCCGTCGCCACCGGCATCGAAGAGCACAACAACTACGCCGTCGACTTTATCGAAGCCTGCGCCGACATTAAAACCCACCTGCCGCACGCGATGATCTCCGGCGGGGTGTCCAACGTGTCGTTCTCGTTCCGCGGCAACGATCCGGTGCGTGAAGCGATCCATGCGGTGTTCCTGTATCACGCCATTCGCAACGGCATGGACATGGGCATCGTCAACGCCGGGCAGTTGGCGATTTACGACGATCTGCCTACTGAGCTGCGCGAGGCGGTAGAAGACGTGATCCTCAACCGTCGCGAGGATGGCACCGAACGCCTGCTGGAACTGGCGGAAAAGTACCGCGGCAGCAAAGACGGCGAAGCGGCGGTGCAGCAGGCGGAATGGCGCGGCTGGCCGGTGGAGAAGCGGCTGGAATACTCGCTGGTGAAGGGCATCACCGAGTTTATCGAATTGGACACCGAAGAAGCGCGGCAGCAGGCCGAACGCCCGATCGAAGTGATCGAAGGGCCGCTGATGGCCGGGATGAACGTGGTCGGCGATCTGTTCGGCGAGGGCAAGATGTTCCTGCCGCAGGTGGTGAAATCCGCCCGCGTGATGAAGCAGGCGGTGGCCTACCTGGAACCGTACATCGAGGCCAGCAAGCAGCAGGGCACCTCCGCGGGGAAAATCCTGTTGGCGACGGTGAAAGGCGACGTGCACGACATCGGCAAGAACATCGTCGGCGTGGTGCTGCAGTGCAACAACTATGAAATCGTCGATCTTGGCGTGATGGTGCCGACGGAGAAAATCCTGCGCACCGCGCGCGAGGAAAACGTGGACATCATCGGCCTGTCGGGGCTGATCACGCCGTCGCTCGACGAGATGGTCAACGTGGCCAAAGAGATGGAGCGCCAGGGCTTTACGCTGCCGTTGCTGATCGGCGGCGCAACCACCTCCAAGGCGCACACCGCGGTGAAAATCGAGCAGAACTACAGCGGCCCGACCACCTACGTACAAAACGCCTCGCGCACCGTGGGCGTGGTGTCGGCGCTGCTGTCCGCCACCCAGCGCGACGAGTTTGTGGCGCGCACCCGCAAAGAGTATGAAACGGTGCGCATTCAGCACGCGCGCAAAAAGCCGCGCACGCCGCCGGTCGATTTGCAGAAGGCGCGCGCCAACGCCATGGCGCTGGACTGGGCCGATTATCAGCCGCCGGCGCCGCGGCAGCTCGGCGTGTTTCCGGTGGCGGCCGGCATCGAGACGCTGCGCCACTACATCGACTGGACGCCGTTCTTCATGACCTGGTCGCTGGCGGGCAAATACCCGCGCATCCTGGAGGATGAGGTGGTGGGGGAAGAGGCCAAGCGCCTGTTCCACGACGCCAATCAGATGCTGGATCGGCTGGCCGCCGAGCGCAGCCTCAACCCGCGTGGCGTTTACGGCCTGTTCCCGGCCAACCGCGTCGGCGACGATGTGGAAGTGTACCGCGACGAACGGCGCGGCGAGGTGCTGGCGGTGAGCCGCCATCTGCGTCAGCAGACGGAAAAAACCGACTTCCCGAACTACTGCCTGGCGGACTTCGTGGCGCCGAAAAGCAGCGGCAAGGCCGACTACTTCGGCGCCTTCGCGGTGACCGGCGGGC
Organism: Serratia sp. CY47444; assembly: GCF_052168635.1. Classification (NCBI taxonomy): domain Bacteria; kingdom Pseudomonadati; phylum Pseudomonadota; class Gammaproteobacteria; order Enterobacterales; family Yersiniaceae; genus Serratia; species Serratia sp. CY47444. The sequence goes on along the minus strand of NZ_JBJNMH010000004.1, from coordinate 232,512 downwards.
TGGAGGAAGACGCGCTGGCGGCGGCGTACGACGCGCAGCACGACGATTACAACAAAATCATGGTCAAGGCGTTGGCGGATCGTTTGGCGGAGGCCTTCGCCGAATACCTGCATGAGCAGGTGCGCAAGTTGCACTGGGGCTATGCCGCCGACGAGAGCCTGAGCAACGAGGAACTGATCCGCGAGAACTATCAGGGCATCCGGCCGGCGCCGGGCTACCCGGCCTGCCCGGAGCACACCGAAAAAGCGACCATCTGGCAACTGCTGGACGTCAACCGCCACACCGGCATGGAACTGACGGAGTCCTTCGCTATGTGGCCGGGAGCGGCGGTATCCGGCTGGTACTTCAGCCATCCTGAGAGCAAGTACTTCGCGGTGGCGCAGATCCAGCGCGATCAGGTGGAAGACTACGCGGCGCGTAAAGGGATGAGCGTGAGCGAGGTCGAGCGCTGGCTGGCGCCAAACCTCGGCTACGACGCCGACTGACTTTCCTCTTCAAGGGCGCAGCGATGCGCCCTTGTCATTTACAGCGCTTCCACGTCGATGTGCAGCGCGTCGTACCGCCAATATTCCAGGTCGCAATCGATCACTCTGTCGTGCTGATCGCGATTCACCCGCGTAATGAACAGCGCCGGGCTGCCGTAGGTCACCTTCAGCATGGCGGCGGCCTGCTGCGGCAGCAGGGTGGGCAGCATGTCGAAACGCACCCGCCCGTAGTGAATGCCGTAGCGCGCGGCGTACAGCGCGGTCAGCGACTGGGTCAGGTCTTCGTCCAGAATGCCGGGGAAATAGGCCGGATTGAGGTAGTGCTCGCAGTACAGCACCGCACGTCCGTCGATGTAGCGCAGCCGGCGAATGCGATAGGCCTGCGCGCCGGGAGGCAGCGCCAGACGGCCGGCCAGCGGCGCGTCGAGCGTGACGACCGCGCTGTCGATCGCTTCGGTATGGGCGGCGCGCCCCTGCTGCTGCGCCATGGCGTGAAAATGGCTGCGCTGCAGCGGGTTGTAGATCAAACGTGGCGGCGAGATGAACCAGCCGCGCCGCACCTGGCGGTAGATGACGCCCTGCGCCTCCAACTGGCCGAGCGCCTCCTGCAAGGTAATGCGGGTGGTGGCGAATTGCTCGCTCAGGGCGCGTTCGGAGGGCAGCTTGCCGTCCACGGCGAACTCGCCGGCGGTGATGCGGGCGCTCAGCGTTTGGCAGATGGTGGCGACGGTCGTCGGTGCTTCACTCATACAGCGGGTGTCCCGTTTCAGTGCGTTTGGCCTTCCTTAAGGTAGACCAGCGTCGCGTTTTCGCCGTTGCAATGGGTGATAAAACTGTCGCTTTTTTAAGCTGACATATAATTATCACATTCGTCCGTTAGATTGGTTTGGTTCTTGCTGGACTAGTCCAGCCATCCCCACACTACCACCTGGAGCATCAGTTATGAAACGTTTGTGCGCTTCTGTGTTAACCAGTGCCATCGTGTTATCCAGCCAGATGAGCTGGGCCGCGGATACCGATCTGGCGGCGCTGGAGCAGGCCGCTAAAAAAGAAGGCGAAGTCAACAGCGTCGGCATGCCGGACAGCTGGGCCAACTGGAAAGGCACCTGGCAAGATCTGTTGAGCAAATACGGCCTGAAGCATGTCGATACCGACATGAGCTCCGCACAGGAGATCGCCAAATTCGATGCGGAAAAGAACAACGCTACGGCGGACATCGGTGACGTCGGCGCGGCCTTCGGCCCGGTGGCGGTGCAGAAGGGCGTAACGCAGCCCTACAAACCCTCTACCTGGGATCAGGTGCCTGACTGGGCGAAAGACAAAGACGGGCACTGGGCGCTGGCTTACACCGGCACCATCGCCTTTATCATCAATAAACAGCAGGTGAAAGACATCCCGCACAGCTGGGCCGAGCTGCTCAAGGGCAGCTATCAGGTCACCATCGGCGACGTCGGCACCGCGTCGCAGGCGGCCAGCGGCGTGCTGGCCGCCACCTACGCCATGGGCGGCAACGAGAAAAACCTCAAGCCGGGCCTGGAATTCTTCGGCAAGCTGGCCAAGGCCGGCCGCCTGAGCCTGAGTAACCCGGTGATCGCATCACTGGAGAAAGGGGAAGTGCAGGTTGGCGTGGTGTGGGACTTCAACGGCCTGAACTACCGCGATCAGATCGACAAAACCCGTTTTGAAGTGCTGATCCCGTCGGACGGCTCGATCACCTCCGGCTACACCACCATCATCAATAAATACGCCAAGCACCCGAACGCCGCCAAGCTGGCGCGCGAATACATCTTCTCCGACGCCGGCCAGATCAACCTGGCGCGCGGCTATGCCCGCCCGATCCGCGCCGAACATCTGACGCTGCCGGACGACGTCAAGGCCAAGCTGCTGCCGGCCGAGCAGTACAAGAATGCGCACCCGATCGCCGATCCGGCGGCCTGGGAACAGAGCGCCAAAGCGCTGCCGCGCCTGTGGCAGGAAAACGTCATTATGTTTATGCAGCAGTGAGTTAACGCACCATGAAAACGATCCTCGTGCTGCTGGACGGCCTCAACTACCGGGTGGCGCATGACGCCATGGGGTATCTGCAGGCCGAATGTGCGGCGGGACGCGGGCGGTTGTACCTGCTGGAGAGCGAGTTGCCCTCGCTCTCCCGGCCGCTGTATGAATGCATCCTCACCGGCGTCACGCCGGTGGAGAGCGGCGTGGTGCACAACCACGTCTCGCGCCTTTCTCATCAACAAAGCGTGTTTCATTACGCGCGCGCCGCCGGGCTGACCACCGCCGCCGCCGCGTATCATTGGTTCAGCGAATTGTATAACCGCACGCCGTTCGACGCCGCGCGCGACCGCCACACCGACGCTCCCGAGCTGCCGATTCAGCACGGCCATTTCTATTACGACGACGGCTATCCCGACAGCCATCTGTTCGACGACGCCGAAAGCCTGCGCCAGCGTCATCAGCCGGATTTCCTGCTGATCCACCCGATGAACATCGACGACGCCGGGCACCGCTTCGGCCTCTCTTCGCCGCAGTACCGCAACGCGGCGCGGCGCGCCGACGGCTCGCTGTCGCGCTACCTGCCCGAGTGGCTGGCGGCCGGTTATCAGGTGCTGGTCACTGCCGACCACGGCATGAACGACGATCGCAGCCACGGCGGGGTGTTGCCGGAAGAGCGCCAGGTGCCGCTGTTCGTGTTCGGCGCGGGCTTCAGCCTGGACGACGCCGATCCGCAGCAAACCGAGCTGTGCGGCACGATCTGCGATCTGCTGCAGGCGGCGCATGACAAGCCGCGCTGCCGGGCGCTGCTGGCGCAGGATGCGCGATGAACAGCAAAACCAAATGGATCGCCGCACTGTGCCTGCTGCCGTTTATCGTGCTGTTCGGCGCGTTTCAGATCGCCCCGCTGGTGTGGATCGCGGTTCACAGCTTTTTCAGCGAGAGCAGCGGCTGGGGATGGGGCAACTATGTCGATATCCTCACGTCGCCGTTCTACCTGCAGGCCTTTCAGTTCTCGCTGGAGATCTCGCTGTGGTCGAGCGTCTACGGCTTGCTGATTGCATTAGTGGGCAGTTACTCACTTCGCCAGCTCGGCCAGACCCGCTTTCATGACTTCGTGATGTCGTTCACCAACATGACCAGCAACTTCGCCGGGGTGCCGCTGGCGTTCGCCTTCGTCATTCTGTTGGGGTTGAACGGCTGCCTGACGCTGCTGCTGCGCAAATACGGTTTGATGGAGAGCTTCAACCTCTATTCGAAGAGCGGCCTGATCGTGCTGTATACCTACTTCCAGATCCCGTTGGGCGTGCTGTTGCTGTATCCGGCGTTCGATGCGCTGCGCGCCGATTGGCGTGAGTCGGCGGCGCTGCTCGGCGCCGGCCCCTGGCGCTACTGGCGGCATATCGGCCTGCCGGTGCTGGCGCCGGCGCTGATGGGCACCTTCGTCATCCTGCTGGCCAACGCGCTGGGCGCCTACGCCACGGTGTACGCGCTGACCACCGGCAACTTCAACGTGATCCCGATCCGCATCTCGGCGTTGGTGGCGGGGGACATCTCCCTCGATCCGAACCTGGCCAGCGCGCTGGCGATGCTGCTGGTGGTGATGATGGCGTTTATCACGGTAATCCACCAATGGATGCTGCGCAGGAGCTACCTCAATGCGCGCTCATAATCGGATGGAGAATGCTCATGTCGCGTGCTGAACGCCTCTATCATCGCACGGTGACCGGCCTGCTGCTGCTGATCCTGCTGCTGCCGCTGGCGGCGACGCTGATTTATGCGCTGGCCACCCAGTGGGGCGCCACCATTTTACCGGACGGTTTTACCCTGAAGTGGCTGACGGCGCTGTGGAGCGACCCGCGCTTTTTGCAGGCGCTGTGGCATTCGCTGCTGATCTGCTTCGGCACGCTGCTGCTGTCGGTGGTGGTGATCCTGCCGGCGATGTTTGTGATTGCTTACTATTTTCCCAAGCTAGACGCGGTGATGAACGTGCTGATCCTGCTGCCGTTCGCCGTGCCGCCGGTGGTGTCGGCGGTGGGGCTGATGCAGCTGTTCGCCGCCGATCCGCTGCCGCTGCTCGGCACCCCCTGGATTTTAGTCGGCTGCTATTTCACCATCGCGCTGCCGTTTATCTACCGCGCCATCAGCAACAACATGCAGGCGATCAACCTGCGCGATCTGATGGACGCCGCCCACCTGCTCGGCGCCAGTACCTGGCAGGCGGCGCTGTGGGTGGTGCTGCCGAACCTGCGCAAGGGCGGAACGATCGCCGTGTTACTGTCATTCTCGTTCCTGATCGGTGAGTTCGTGTTCGCCAACCTGTTGGTGGGCAGCCAGTATGAAACGCTGCAGGTCTACCTGTTTAATATGCGCAACGGCAGCGGGCATTTCACCAGCGCGCTGGTCATCTCCTATTTCGCCGTGGTGCTGCTCGTCACCTGGCTGGCGAACCTGCTGAATAAAAACAAGGGCTAACCCGATGGCTTATCTCAACGTCACCCGCCTGAACAAACACTATGGCCAGACCCAGGTGTTTCAGGATATCGATTTCACCGCCGAAGAGGGGGAGTTCGTCACCCTGCTGGGGCCGAGCGGCTGCGGCAAATCGACGCTGCTGCGCTGCCTGGCCGGCCTGACCCCGGTCGACAGCGGGCAAATTTTATTGCAGGGCCAGGATCTGGTACCGCTGGCGCCGCAAAAGCGCGGCATCGGCATGGTGTTCCAAAGTTATGCGCTGTTCCCCAATATGACGGTGGAAGGCAACGTGGCATTCGGCCTGAAAATGCAGAAGCTGGCGGCCGGGCAGATCGGCCAGCGGGTGCAGGAGGTACTGGCGCTGGTGGAGCTGAGCGATCTGGCAAAGCGCTATCCGCATCAGCTGTCGGGCGGCCAGTGTCAGCGCGTGGCGCTGGCGCGATCGCTGGTCACTCGCCCGCGTCTGCTGCTGCTCGACGAACCGCTGTCGGCGCTGGATGCGCGTATTCGCAAACACCTGCGCGAGCAGATCCGGCGCATTCAGCGCGAGCTGAACCTGACGGCGATCTTCGTCACCCACGATCAGGAAGAGGCGCTGACCCTGTCGGATCGCATCGTGCTGATGAACAAGGGGCAGATCGTGCAGAGCGGCGACGCGGAAACCCTGTATACCCAGCCGGCGGACGCCTTCGCCGCCGGATTTATCGGCAACTATAACCTGTTGACCGCCGAACAGGCCGCCCAACTGACCGGGCGCAGCTATGCCGGCAAGGTGGCGATCCGCCCTGAGTCCATCGGCCTGTTACCGGCCGGGCAGGGGATCGGTGGGGTGATCCTGGGTCACAGTTTGCTCGGGAATGTGGTACGGTATCGGATTCAGGTTTGCGAGATAGAATTGCTGGTTGACGTGCTCAACCGTTCGGTGGCCGACCTGCGGCCCGACGGCGCGGAAATTGGGCTACACTTGGAACCTGTTGTATTGCGGGAAGTTGCATGACTTCGCAGCGCGGCGCCGGGGCCTTCCCGCCGCCGCATTAACCCTTCTCTTCTGCGGTCTGCCGCCCGCCCGCTGTCCTGCCAGACCCACGCCCGGCAGGCGGGACCGCGCACTGTACCCGTCATCCTTTGGCTCGCCTCTCTGCGTCGCGTGACAAGCATCGGGTATCAGCCTCCTTTGGCCGGGCGTTAATGGAGCGTATCTTCCGTGCTGACCCTTCTTCACCTGCTTTCGTCCGTGGCGCTGTTGGTGTGGGGCACCCACATCGTGCGCACCGGGATCATGCGGGTTTACGGCGCCAATCTGCGGCGCGTGTTGAGCGACAGCGTTGAGAAAAAACCGCTGGCGTTCGTTTCCGGCATCGGCGTGACCGCGCTGGTGCAAAGCAGCAACGCCACCGCGCTGCTGGTGACCTCTTTCGTCGCGCAGGGGCTGGTGGGGCTGGCGCCTGCGCTGGTGATCATGCTGGGCGCCGACGTCGGCACCGCGCTGATGGCGCGCGTGCTGACCTTCGATCTTTCCTGGCTGTCGCCGCTGCTGATCCTGGTCGGCGTCTTCCTGTTCCTCAGCCGCAAGCAAATGCGGATCGGCCAGATCGGACGCGTCCTGATCGGCCTTGGGCTGATCGTGCTGGCGCTGGAGCTGATCGTCGCCGCCGCCACGCCGATCACCCAGGCGGCCGGGGTGAAAGTGCTGTTCTCGTCGCTGACCGGCGACGTGATGCTGGACGCCCTGACCGGCGCGCTGTTCGCCATCGTCAGCTATTCCAGCCTGGCGGCGGTGCTGCTGACCGCCACCCTGACCGCCACCGGCGTGATTTCGCTGAAGGTGGCGCTCTGTCTGGTGATCGGCGCCAACCTCGGCAGCGGCCTGCTGGCGATGATCAACGCCAGCGGGCAGAACGCCGCCGGGCGGCGCGTAGCGCTCGGCAGCCTGCTGTTCAAGCTGGTGGGCTGCATACTGGTGCTGCCGTTCGTCTCCTATCTGGCGGATTTGATGGCTCAGCTGCCGGGCGGCAGCGAAGAGCTGGTGATCTATTTCCATGTGTTCTACAACCTGATCCGCTGCCTGGTGATGATCCCACTGGCCGGGCCGATGGCGACGCTGTGCGAGCGGTTGATTGTCGACGAAGCGGCCGACGATCCGCGCATGCGACCGCGCCATCTGGACGCCAGCGCGCTGGACACGCCGACGCTGGCGCTGGCCAATGCGGCGCGTGAAACGCTGCGCATGGGCGACGTGGTGGAACACATGATGATCCTGCAACGTGAAGTGCTGCACGGTAAGCAGGGGGTTGATAAAGAGGTGCGGCGCCTCGACGATGACGTCGACGTGCTGTACACCGCCATCAAGCTGTATCTGGCGCAGATCCAGAAGGAAGATCTGGGCGAGGAAGACTCGCGCCGCTGGGCGGAGATCATCGAAATGGCGCTCAACCTGGAACAGGCGGGCGACATCATCGAGCGCATGGCCGGCGACGTGGGCGCCAAGTCGCACGCCGCGCGCCGCGCCTTCTCGGCGGAAGGGTTGGCGGAGCTGGACGGGCTGCACGAACGGCTGATCGGCAACCTGCGCCTGGGGCTGTCGGTGTTCCTGTCCGGCGACGTCACCAGCGCCAAACGCCTGCGCCGTTCCAAGCACCGCTTCCGCATTCTGGATCGCCGCTACGCGCACGCGCACGTCGATCGTTTGCACCAGCAAAACGTGCAGAGCATCGAGACCAGTTCGTTGCATTTGGGATTGTTGGGGGACATGAAGCGCCTGAACTCGCTGTTCTGCGCGGTGGCTTACAACGTGTTGGACCAGGATGCCAAGGACGACGATCGCGACTGGGAAGACACCCCGAGCACGCTGTAAAAAAACGCCCCCGGTTTTAACCGGGGGCGTTGTGCAGGAAAGGCGCGTTATTTGCCGCTGAACACGCCGGCTTTGGCATCCGCCTGTTTTGTTGAGGCATGGCCGCTGACGAACGGCACGTTGCCGTCAACGCCCTGTTTCGCCGCACCGGCGGCCAGGCCGCCAACCGTGGCCGCCGCATCGACGCGGCCGCCGCCCTGATAGCGTTGGCCGTTGACGTCCTGCTGGCTGACCTGGCTACCGCCCAGTTCCACCTTGCCTTGCTGGCTGCGGATCTCGCCGCCGGTCAGTTGGGTTTGGCCGCCGACCTGCAGCGCCACGCCGTTCTTACCGGCGATCGCCGATTGCTCGCCGACCGCGTTGTTGTTCACCACGTCGGCATTGACCTTGAGGTGCCCCTGGCGACCGGCCGGCCCGGTGATGCTGTCTTTCACCGCGCCGCCGACGGTGCGTGCGCCGCGATCCCACAGCGGGCCTTGCGGTTTTTCGCCGGTCGGCGTTGCCGGCAGCGTGACTTTGCCGTCGGCCTTGCTGAAGCTGACCGCGCCGGTGGTGTCCTGCTGCGGATCGAGGCGACGCGCCACGCTGTTGTACTTGTCGGTGGTGGCGTCGGCCACTTTGTTCACTCCGGCCTCCAGTTTCTCTTTCACCTTACCGGCGTAACGCGGTGTGCCGACCTTCGACAGCTTGGAGGTGATGCTGCTGCCCGGATCGTTGCTGTGGCTCAGGCCGGCATCCACATCGACCTTCACACCGTTCTCAACGTCTTTGCGGCTTTCAACGTGCAGATTGCCGCCCACCTTGCCTTGTACGCTGTCGGCATCGACACGCGCGCCGGCGAGACGGGTGTCTTTGCCGCTGTTGATCGCCACGTCGCCCGCGGTGATGCCGGTGTTGGCGTGGATGGTTTTATCCTGCTGTTCCACGCCGACCTTCAGACCGGCGCCCAGCGTGTGGGTATCTTTGCCAGTGTTCGGGTCGACCTTGCCGCCGGCGTCCTTGTTGAAGGTTTGGCCGCCTTTGGCGTTGGCTTTGATGCCCAGGCTCCAGTTGTCCTTGTGCTGCTCGTTCTTGGCGGACTCCAGCAGGATACCGCCGTTTTTCGCCTCGAGCGCGGCGCTGCCGCCGCTGACCTTGGCGCCCTGCAGATGCAGCGCGTCATCGCCTTTGCCGTTGGCGGACAGGGTGACTTTGCCGTCTGAGGCGATAGTGGCGCCCTGGCGCTCGGTCGCGGACTCATTCACCTTGGCGATGTCGAAGGCGCCGCCGACGGAGAGGTTGCCGCCGGTTTTTTCCTTGCTGTCGCTGCTGCCGGCGCCCAGATCGATATTGCCGGACAGCTTGCTTTCCTTACGCGTTTGGGTCGATTCCGCCGCCTGCAGTGCGACCTTGTTACCCGCGCTCAGGCTGACGTCGCCCTGGCTCTTGACGTTGGTGCCCTGCAGCGTCAGATCGCGGCCCGCCTTCAGCTCAACGCCCTGTTGGCCACTGACGTTGCCGACCTGCGCGGTGCTGCTGCTGCTTTCGCCGTTGTGGGTGCCGCCGCCGAACCCGGCGCCGAAGTTTTTACTGTCGGCGGTGAAACCGCCCTTGGCGGAGGCTTTGACGTTAAAGCCGCTGTGGCTTTCGCTCTGCTTGTCGCTGGCCTGATCAAGGCGGATATCGCCGCCGGCGTTGACGGCGGTTTTACCGCTGCCGCCGTTCAGCGCGGTGCCCTGATAGACCGCGTCTTTTTTCACGTTGACGTTGATGCCGTTGGCCGCGTCGATCGAGCCGGTCACCGCCTGGCTGGCGCTGCTGTTGCTGCGCTGGGTGCCGCCTTCGCCCTTGGCGTCCACGGTCAGATCGCTGCCGGTGGAGGTGTAGACGCGCACGCCGGCGCTGCCGCGGGTATCGCGGCTCTGCTCTTCCTGACGATTTGTCGCAGCTTCGCTGCGGTGGCTGTCCGCCGTCAGCGTGACCGCGCCTTTGTTGGCTTGATATTGCGTGCCCTGATCGCGCACTTTGCCTTTGGCGTTGATGTCGATGCTGCCGGCTTTCACCGAGCTGACGACCGCCTGCGAGCTGCTGCTGCGTTTTTCGCTGCTGCCGCCCTGTGCGCCGATATCCAGGCCGACGTTAGGCGCGCCGATGCCGCCGATGTCGTTGATGACGCCCGTGGCGTCCAGCTTGGCCGCCTTGCCGACCGCACGCTCGACCGGACGGGTCACGGCGCTGTAATCGACGTTGGCACCGATGTTCACGCCGACGTCGGTTTTGGTGGTGGTGCTGCTGGTGGTGTCGGCAGCGGCCAGGTGATCGACGTCCGCGGCGTTTTCTTGATAGGTGCCGCCGACGCTGTGCTGCGCACCTTGCTGGGTCAGCTTGTCACGGGCGTTGACAGTCAGGTTGCCTTTGACGTCGCTGCCGGAGGTGACGGCCTTGCTGCTCTGCGCCTGTGTTTTGCTGTTCTCGTAGCCGGCCTCCACACCGCTGCCGAGCTTGTCGATGCCGCCGGTGTAGTAGAAACCACCGCCGACCTTGGTCTGCTCGGTATTCGAGGTGGTTTTGTCGTCCGCCGCCAGGAACGAAACCTTATTGCCGCTGACGCTGGCGTCGCCTTTGTCGGCGACCAATTTGGATCCGCTGAAGGTCACGTCCTTATCCGCGTCGAGTTTCACGCTGCCGCCGCTGAGGGTGGCGCCGCGGTTCTCGGTGCGGGTGGTTTTCTCGCTGTCGCGGGTGTGTTCGATGCGTAAACCGGCGCGGTATTGCTTGTCGCCGGCTTCTTTGGCGTAGCCGTTGACGGTGAGCGCAGTTTTCTGCTCGTCGATGTTCTGCTGCTGCTCGGCGGCCTTGACGTTGATGTTGCCGGTCTGCGAGGTGACGCTCAGCTCGCCGCCGCTGGCGACCTGGCTGCCGATCACGTCGGTATCCTTACGGCTGACCAGCTTCAGGTTGGTGTCGGACTTCAGCTCGCTGGCGGTGCTGCTCTGATAACTGTTATCGGCCTTGTGCGAACTGCTGGTGATGTTGAAGGCGGTGCCGGTACGCGCGTCGATTTTGTCCACGGTGGTGCTCAGCGCGTTGTCGATGCGCAGGCCGCCGTGGGTGGCGGTGACTTCGCCGCCTTTCTGGCCGCGCGCCTTGCTGCCGGTAATGGTGACGCCTTGCTGACCGTTCAGGCGCAGGGTGCCGCCGCTGGTCAATTCGGAAGCGTGGCTGACTTCGCGGCGATTGCTGTTGTTCTTGTTGTCGCCGCCGCCGATGCCGCCCCAGGAGGTTTTGTCATCGCGCACCGCTTTGGCGTTGGCGGTTTTCTGCACCCCGACCTGGATTTGGTTATCTGCGTCGATCGTCAGATCGCGCTGGGCGTGGACCTTGGCACCCTGAGTCGAGACATTGCGGCCAGCTTTCACCGTCAGTTCGCCCTGGCTGCGCAGTTCACTGGCCTTCAGGCTTTCGCTTTCGTCGCTGCTGCTCCAACTGCCGGTGCGCAGGCTGGAGGTGTGGTTGCGCTGATAGCCGCGTTCGCTGGACTTATCTTTCTCCACCAGCCCGGCGAGGTGCACATCGCGCGCTGCTTTGACGCTCAACGCCCGGTCGGCGCTGACGTTGGCACCCAGCAGCGTCACGTCTTCCCGAGTACTGACGAGTTTGGCGTTGCCGCTGGCGGCGACGGTGCTGCCCGCCTGCTGCAGTTGCTCGCGTTCGCGGGTGACGTCGTATTGCCAGGAATAGAACCAGCGGTCGTCGGTGTGACCTTGAGTTTGCTTCAACTGCTGGCCGTCGAGCGTCAGCTTGCCGCCCTGCAGGGTGATGTCTTCGCCGCGAATATCGGTGGCGGTGAGGTGCGCGTGGTTATCCGCCACCAGGCTGATGTTCTTGCCTTTCAGCTCGGTGCGGGTCAGCTTCTGGCTGCTGCTGCGATCGTTGACGTAGATGCCGCCACGGTAATTTTGATAGTTATCGCCGCCGTTTTTGTTGCTGCTGGCATCTTCAATGCGGCTTTCGCTGCGAATATCGTAGGCTTTCACCTTGAGTTCGTCGCCGGCAGCCAGCGTGCCGGCCAGCTTCACGCCGCTGCCTTGCGCGGTGTTGATGATGTTGATGCGCCCGGCCTGCATGCTGCCGAGGTAGTAGCTGTCCAGCGCGGTCGTCGGCTGTTCGCTGGCCAGCACCTTGCCGTCGCGCGCCACGCGGTTAAGGCCGCTGATGGCGTTGATCGCCGCCGGCGTCACTTTGCCGTTGCGGTGGGTGAAGTCTTGTACGATCACGTCGCCGCGGCTGTCTATCTTCGGTGCGATCAGATCCAGCACGCCGCTGGCGTTCAGGATGCCGCTGAGGCTCAGGGTATTGCGGTTGCCCAGGGTGCTGTAGCCCTGCAACAGGCCGTTTTCCACCAGCGGGTTGCCGACCACCAGCGAGGAGCGGCTGGTGTTGATGAACCCGCAGCCCTGGCAGCTGATGCCGTTCGGGTTGGCCAGCACGTAGTCGGCCGCCATGCCGAAGATCTCTTGCTGGCCGTGCAGCAGCGACGGGTTGCGGCCGATCACTTCATTGAGGATCACACTGGCTTCGCGTCCGCCCAGATTCGGGTTGGCACCCAGTTGCCCGGCCAGCTGCGACAGCCCCGCCTCGCGGGAGTTGTTCAGCACCGCGCCGGGTTGGTTGACGTTGAAGTCCTGGTATTGGTTATGCGACAGCCCGCTGCCATTCGGTGCGACGATGTCGACCACCTGGGCGCCGGTCGCGGCGGTGGAAACGCCGGGGCCGTTGGCGCCGTTGGCCGCGACGATCTCTCCGGCGTAGGCGCCGGCGGAAGCGGCGAGAATTATCGCCAGCGCGGCGGCCAGTTTGCCTGCCGCCGAAAGTCTGAAGTTATTATTTTTCATCCATGTATCTCCGTATATTGCCGTGGGGTCCTGCAAAACTGCTGATTAAAAGGTGTAAGAAAAGCGCGCCAGCACCTGAACGGGATCCTCGGGCGTGGCGTGGTTCGACAAGATCCAGCCGCGGCTGACCTCCAGATCGACCAGCGCCTGGCGATAGCGTAACGTGGCGCCGCTGCTCAGCCCGGCGCTGCTGCGCCAGCCCGAGTTATCCTGACGCGGCAAAATGCGGCCGACGTCGGCGCCAAGGCGCGGCGTCAGCGTGGCGGCGCCTAAATTGAAGCTGCGCGACAGCGTATTCTGCAGATACCAGCCGTTGTCGCCGGACTGGGTACTGCGGCTGAAGCCGCGTACGGCGCTGCGATCGGTGAGGCTCAGCCACTCCACGCCGGGCAGCGGGTCGCGGCTGTACTGGCCATAGAACAGGTTGTTGAGCTGATAGGTGGCGTCACCCAGCTTGAGACGCTGGCTGAGGTTGGCGAACAGCTTGCCTTTGGTGAACTGGCTGTCGAGGTGCACCGAGCTCGGGTGGCGATCGGCGCCCAGCCATGGCAGGCCCTGTTCGACGCTGAGGTTGGCGCTGAACACCCCGTTGGGCAGAATCTGCAGGTGGCTGGCGCTCAGCTCGGCCAGGGTCAGCGTGGGGCTGCTGACCTCGAGGCGCACGCTTTCGAAGTAGTTATCGATGCGCTTGTAGGTCAGCTGTCCGCTCAGGCTGTCTATCTGATCGTGATCGCGGTAAAACACGTAGTCGCTGCGCAGACCGTACTGTTGGGTCTGGCCGTGCAGTTTGACCACGTTGTGCGGCAGCTGCTGGTGGTTCTCATAGGACGAGAAGCTGGCGAATCCGCTGAAGGTGAACGCGCCGTACGGCAGCGAATAGAGCAGGGTATAGGCGCGATTATAGCGGTGAGCCGGGTTTTCCAGCGTGCTGTTGGCGTTCAGGCTGACGAAGTCCGACAGGCCGAACGGGCTGTCCAGCGTGGCGGTGGCACGTGCCAGCCACTGGCCGGTGCTTTTTTGGCCGTAATTATCCGTGCCGGCGGTAATCAGCCAGGGCTTGGCATGCTGATTGCGCAAACGAATGACCGAACCGCCAACCTGATGGCCGGGCAATATATCCAGCTTGGTGGTATTCGATTGCAAACGGTTAGCCTGATCCAATCCCTGGTCGATATCGGTTAATTTCAACGGCTTGCCTTCCAGCCCCGGAAATAATAAACGGCTGTTGACCCAGCGATCGCCGCCTTCTATTTTCTCGATAAATCCTTCGGTGACGCTTAACCCCAATTCTCCTTGTGAATTAGGGCGAACAATTTGCACGCGCGCGGTGATATAGCCCTTTTTCACATAAAGACGCGTTAATTCACGGGTCAGGCGATTGATATCGTTGCTGCTGATGCACTGTTCCGGCAACGCGCTCAGGGCGGATAAATCGCTCGGCGAGAGCAGGGTGATGCCCTGTAGATAAACGCCGGCGATCGGCAGGCACTGCGCGGACTGCGGCAGGGCGGGCGCGGTCGGCTCCGGCTCCGCCAGCAGGCGTTGCTGCTTCAGCTGCTGGTAACGGCGTTGCTCAATCAACTGGTTGACTTCACGCGTGCTGTCTTGCAGCGCGCGGCGCGACTCGCCCATCGACATATCCCGCATCATGTGGGCATCCGGCAGGGTTTCGGCGGAAAGGGCCGTGCTGACCAACAGCGTCAAGGCGGTGATTTTTTTTATCATTGTAATCCATTATGAGAGGCCGCCGGGGCAGCCAGCCCAATCCATGAGGTTAACCACGGGCGGCCGAGGGCCGGCCCGAAATAATGAGCGACATGCACATTGCGAGGTATCTTGATTTGCCGCAGCAAATAAGACGGTGGGTATATATCTAAATAATAATTAGGCTGCTTCTTTTTTGGCGGGCAACCCTGGCGACTTAATTAATTAAAAAAAGTAGAACGTCTCTTCCTCTTGCCAACATTATCGGCATGGATAGGAAGAATCTGAATTTTTATTTTTCACGGATGATAGGGGATGAGGGAAATTATGACAATCCGACCAGTGGGAAATACGAAATTTCGCAGGGAAGAAACAGGACGCAATTGTTTGCGTCCCGACAGGCGGTTTATTTTTTCTTGATAGGGCGGCCGGACCAATACCCTGCCAGCAGCGAACCGGAGAGGTTGTGCCAGACCGAGAACAGCGCGCCCGGCAGCGCGGCCAGCGGCGAGAAGTAGATTTTGCCCAACGTGGCGGCCAGCCCGGAGTTCTGCATCCCGACTTCGATCGCCAGCGTGCGGCAGGTGGACTCGTCGAAGCCGAACAGTTTGCCGCCCCAGTAGCCGCTCAGCAGGCCGATGCCGTTGTGCAGGATCACCGCGACGATCACCACCAGACCGACCGAGGCGATATGGCTTTGGCTGCCCGCCACCACCGCGCTGATGATGGCCAGAATGCACACCATCGACAGCGCCGGCAGCAGCGGCTCGATGCGCTTCACCGTTTTGGTCAGGGTATGGTGGACGATCAGGCCCAGGCCGATCGGGATCACCACGATCTGCAGAATGCTTAACAGCATGCCCATGATATCGACGCTGATCTCGGCGTCGACGTACAGGCGGGTCAGCAGCGGCGTGGCGAACACCCCCACCAGCGTTGAGACCGCCGAGATGGTCACCGACAGCGCCACGTCGCCCTTGGCCAGATAGATCATCACGTTGGAGGCGGTGCCGCTGGCCACGCTGCCCACCAGCACCATGCCGGCGGACAGATCCGGCGGCATGCGAAACAGCATCGCCAGGATCCAGGCCGCCAGCGGCATGATCAGATAGTGCAGGAAGATGCCGGCCGCCACCGGGCCGGGGCGCGCCAGCACGCGTTTGAAGTCGTCCAGTCGCAGCGTGACGCCCATGGCGAACATGATCAGCATCAGCAGCGGGCTGACGTAGGGGCCGATGCCGGTAAAGGTGGTCGGCGTGTAATAGGCGGCGACGGACAGCAGTATCGCCCACAGGGGGAAGAGACGCGTGAGTAGAGCCAACATGCAGGTTTTCCTTAGCCAGATTGAGAACGATGGGTGTGGTTGTGTTTTTTGCGGGTTCAACAGGCTGAACCCCTGCAGGTTTTGAACGGATTTTTTAGACGCAGGGGCGCAGCATGCTGCGCCCGCAATCAGGGATAATGACTTATTCGAACAGGTTGTGATGCAGGGTACGCACCACCTGTTCGGCTTCTTCGCCCGGCACCAGGAAGCACAGGTTATAGCTGCTGGCACCGTAGCAGATCAGGCGGATATTGAACGGATCGAGCACGCCGAACACCTCTTTGCCCACGCCGCAGGCGCGCGACAGCTGGTTACCGATGATCGCCACCAGCGCCAGGTTTTCTTCCACTTCCACCCGGCACAGCGACGACAGTTCGGTCAGCAGTGAGGTGGTCAGCAGGCTGCCGCCGACGGAGGTGGCGCCGGTGGTGTCCATGGTCAGCGCGATGCTGACTTCCGAAGTGGTGATCAGATCGACGGAGACATTATGGCGCGCCAGGATGTTGAACACCTCGGCCAGGAAACCGCGCGCGTGCAGCATGTTCAGGCTGTGCAGCGTCAGCAGCGTTTGCTTGCGGCGCAGCGCCAGCGCGCGGAACAGCGGCGGATTCTCGGTGGTGTTGCACACCAGCGTGCCGCCGGCCGCCGGATCCTTGCTAGAGCCGACGAACACTGGAATGTCGCTGCGCACCGCCGGCAGCAGGGTGGCCGGATGCAGCACTTTGGCGCCGAAGGTGGCCATTTCCGCCGCCTCTTCGAAACCGATTTTGTCGATGCGCTTGGCCGCCGGCACCACCCGAGGATCGGTGGTGTAGATGCCCGGCACGTCGGTCCAGATATCTACCCGGCCAGCGCCGAGCGCCTCGCCGAGCAGCGCGGCGGTATAGTCGCTGCCGCCGCGGCCGAGCGTGGTAGTGCGGCCTTTCGGCTCGCTGCCGATAAAGCCCTGGGTGACCACCAGCGCTTCCTGCAGGCGTGGCTGCAACTGCGATCGGGCCAGTTCGCTGAGCGCGGCGCTGTCCGGCACGGCGCGGCCAAAGTGATCGTCGGTGCGCATCACTTTACGCACGTCGAACCATTCGGCCTGCACGTTGCGGGCGCGCAGGATTTCCACGAACAGCAGGGTGGACATCAGCTCCCCATGGCTGACCAGCTCGTCGGTCAACGCCGTCGAGGTGGCCAGCGACGCGGCCTCCGACAGCATGGCGATGTTTTCCAGCAGGCGGTCTATCTCGTCGCGGATCACCGCAGGCGCCGCGAGGCGATCGAGGATGGCGTACTGGATGCGACGAATTTCATCAAGCTGGTAGTTGCGCTTGTCGGCCTCGCAGCCTTCGGCCAGGGCGACCAACAGGTTGGTGACGCCCGCCGAGGCGGACAACACCACCAGGCGGACCTGCGGGTTGGCCAGCACGACGTCGGCGCTGCGGTTCATGGCTTCAAAGTCGGCGACGCTGGTGCCGCCGAACTTGGCTACCACGGTGGAATTCTGGGGTACTGCTTGGTTCATGTAGAAACCTCGTGTCAGGGATGCCCGTTTGGGGGCACTGTAATTCCATAGCCTTGGCACAAGGGGAGAGCGGTAAACAGGGGGCAGGCGTAGAGGTCAGGCTACGATACACCCAGAAGCGCCCCACCTTGTCGATCGCCCTGTGGGCGATCCCCTGGTGACAACCCAGGGGATTCAGCCCCTGTAGTCGATACGATAATGGCCGGCCATTATCGTACCTCGGCGTCGCTCCCCCTCGGGTGCCGTCAACGGAGAAACGGCTCCTCTGACACTCTACCTGGGCGACGCGCCTCTTCTGGCTTGCGCACCGGGTGCGCAAGTAGGCTGTTAGGAATAGCCGGTTATTGCCATTCTGTCAACGTACGGACGGTGAGGGATTTTCATCTTGTACCAGCGCGATAAGCGTACAGGGCATCGCGGGCGTGGAACCGGCGCCAATCGGTTGCAGAGAACCGTCTTCCTTTTGGCTGAATAGCGGGATAACGCCCTGATGTTTCTCCAAATACTCCAGCCAACCGAAATTTTCGTTCAATTTGGTCGCTTTGATGGTGGCCCCCCTGGCGAGCAGGCTGCTCAGGCGGCCGTAGGTGGCTTCCTGATTAAATAAAATTTCATGCCGGCGGAAACGCGAACTTTCCGCGCTGGCGCCGCGCCCTTTCAGCGGCGCCCCCGAACGGATGGCAAACACGTGATCCTCGCCGAAGAGATGGCCGAAGTGGTAGACCGCCAGCGCGTTCTGGTGGCGATTGGGCGACAGCGCCAACACCTGGGCGATATTGCTCAGATCGAGGTAGTTCTCGGCGTGTTCGGAGTAGGCGTGGCCATAATAGGCCGGAATGCCGTCCATACGCGCCTGACGGTAGTATTCCCAACTGCTGTCGGTGACGATCACCGGCACGTTCAGCTTGATCAGCGCCTGCGCCAGCATGCGCGCCACGCTGTTGGCGCCGACGATCAGTACGCCGCGCGGCTTTTGCTGCTGCACCCGCAGCCAGCGCGCCATCATGCCGCTGGTCAGGCTTTGCAACACCACGGTACCGATGATGATGGCGAACACCACGGTCACCAGCCGGTCGGCGCCCTGATAGCCGCTGCGCTGCAGCGTCAGCGCGAACAGCGAGCTGACCGCCGCGGCCACGATGCCGCGCGGGGCGATCCAGCACAGCAGCAGCCGATCGCGCCAATGCAGGGAAGAGCGCCAGGTCGAGACCGCGATGCACAGCGGCCGGGCGATAAACTGCACCGCCAGCAGCAGCAGCAGCAGCGGCCAGCCCATGTTCCACAGCGCCTGGATGTCGAGCCGCGCCGCCAGAATGATGAACAGCGCCGAGATCAGGATCGCCGACAGTTCTTCTTTGAACGCCAGAATATCGCTGGTATCGACGTCGCGCATGTTGGCCAGCCAGATGCCCATCACCGTGACGGTCAACAGGCCGGATTCGTCGGCGATGGCGTTGGAAACGCCGAAGGCGGTCAGCATGATCGCCAGCACCGCCAGGTTCTGCAGGTAGCGTGGCAGCCAGACGCGGCGCAGCGCCAGGCCGAGCAGGTAGCCGAACAGCGCGCCGGCGATCAGGCCGACGGTGGCGGTGACGCCCAGCGTCCAAAACAGGTGGGTATAGGACTCCGCATTCTGCTTCAGTACGATGAACTCGAACACCAGCAGGGTGAAGATGGCGCCAACCGGATCGATGACGATCCCTTCCCAACGCAACACCTGGTTAATGTTGGCGTTCGGTCGCACCACGCGCATCAGCGGAGCGATCACCGTCGGCCCGGTCACCACCGTCACCGCGCCGATCAGCGCCGCCAGCTCCGGCGGGAAATCCAGCAACCACCAGCTGGCGAGGCTGATGACCAGAAAGGTGACCAGCATGCCGACGGTGACCAGATTACGCACCACGCCGCCGAGGCCGCGTATCTCCTCGAAGCGCAGCGTCAGCGCCCCCTCGAACAGGATGATCGCCACCGACAGCGACACCAGTGGAAACAGCAGATCGCCGAACAGCAGATCCGGCTGCACCAGATGCACCGTCGGGCCGAGCACGATGCCGAACAGCAGCAGCGGCAAAATGGCCGGCAGACGCAGCAGCCAGGCCAGCCACTGCGCCAGCAGCGACGCCAGGCCGATAAGCACCAACATAAGCGGGGCGGATAATTCCATAAGCGAGATCCCTTTCAAATGACGAAATAAGTAACGATGACACAGCCTGATGACAATTCGGCAACCCCGATAACAGGCCGTTAGCCAAAAGTATAGAGTGAAAGCTGAAACGAGGCGGCAATGCGTTGACAGTTAGCGCCTATCGCAAGAAAAGCGATCATAATCACAGTCGAACAGGCTACAATCGGACAAACGCGTCATTTTTATTCTCAAGCCTAAGAGTGTTGCTATGAAAAATATCAATCCTAGTCAAACCGCTGCTTGGCAAGCCCTGCAGCAACATTATGCACAGATGAAAGACGTACGGATCGCCGACCTGTTCGCCGAGGACAGCGATCGTTTCTCCCGGTTCTCCGCGACCTTCAACGATCAAATGTTGGTGGACTATTCCAAGAATCGCATCACGCAGGAAACCCTGGAGAAGCTGCAGGCGCTGGCGAAAGAAACCGATCTGCAAGGCGCCATCAAATCGATGTTCGCCGGTGAAAAGATCAACCGCACCGAAGATCGCGCGGTGCTGCATATTGCCCTGCGCAACCGCAGCAACAGCCCGATCCTGGTCGACGGCAAAGACGTGATGCCGGAAGTGAACGCGGTGCTGGCCAAGATCAAACAGTTCTGCGCGCGCGTCATCGGCGGCGAGTGGAAAGGCTACACCGGCAAGCCGATTACCGACGTGGTGAACATCGGCATCGGCGGTTCGGATCTCGGCCCTTACATGGTGACCGAAGCGCTGCGCCCGTATAAAAACCACCTGAACATGCACTTCGTCTCCAACGTTGACGGTACCCACATCGCCGAAACGCTGCAGCCGCTGAATCCGGAAACTACGCTGTTCCTGGTGGCGTCCAAAACCTTCACTACTCAGGAAACCATGACCAACGCCCACAGCGCGCGCGACTGGTTCCTGAGCAGCGCCGCCGATCAACAGCACGTGGCCAAGCACTTCGCTGCGTTGTCCACCAACGGCAAAGCGGTGGCCGAGTTCGGCATCGATACCGACAACATGTTCGAGTTCTGGGACTGGGTAGGGGGCCGTTACTCCCTGTGGTCGGCGATCGGTCTGTCGATTGCGCTGTCCATCGGTTACGACAACTTCGAGCAGCTGCTGAGCGGCGCGCACGCCATGGATAAGCACTTCGCCGAAACGCCGGCGGAGAAAAACCTGCCGGTGCTGCTGGCGCTGATCGGTATTTGGTACAACAACTTCTTCGGCGCCGAAACCGAAGCCATTCTGCCGTACGATCAGTACATGCACCGTTTTGCCGCTTACTTCCAGCAGGGCAACATGGAATCCAACGGCAAGTACGTCGACCGCAACGGCAATCCGGTGGATTACCAGACCGGCCCTATCATCTGGGGCGAGCCGGGCACCAACGGCCAGCATGCGTTCTACCAGTTGATCCACCAGGGCACCAAGCTGGTGCCGTGCGATTTCATCGCGCCGGCCATCAGCCATAACCCGCTGGGCGATCACCACGCCAAACTGCTGTCCAACTTCTTCGCGCAGACCGAGGCCCTGGCGTTCGGCAAGTCGCTGGAAGTGGTGGAGGCGGAGTTCGCGGCGCAGGGTAAAACCCCTGAGCAGGTTAAACACGTGGCGCCGTTCAAAGTGTTTGAAGGCAACCGTCCGACCAACTCGATCCTGCTGCGTGAAATCACCCCGTTCAGCCTGGGCAGCCTGATCGCGCTGTACGAGCACAAGATCTTTACTCAGGGCGCGATCCTGAACATCTTCACCTTCGATCAGTGGGGCGTGGAGCTGGGCAAACAGCTGGCTAACCGCATCCTGCCGGAGCTGGCGGGCAGCGAGAAAATCAGCAGTCACGACAGCTCGACCAATGCGCTGATCAACCGCTTCAAGGAATGGCGCTAAGCGCCTGAGCTGAAGCCAATAAAAAACCCGCCGCGGCGGGTTTTTTTACGTCTGCGAAAGTTACAGATTGATTGGCACTTCGAAGCTGACGCCCGCGCCCACGTCATCGGCGGTGCTGTGATCGTTGTCGGTGTACCACAGGCTGGTATCGAATTTAACCTGAGACGGGAAGGTGTAACCCCAGCCGAGCTGAATGCCTTTCAGCGTATCGGAACGCGGGAACGCCCGGTTGATAGTTTGGTTGTTCGGGTTCACTTTGGCGTACACCAGTCGGGTACTCCAACGTTGGCCATCGTCCAGCACCATTTCCACGCGACCGGACAGCATTTGGCCGTCGCCGCCCATCGCATGACCCAGTGGATAACCTTGCTGGTAGTAACCGCCCCGATAGACGTAGTGGTTGTACATCACGTTGTTGGCGTTGCCGTTAGAACGGGTATCAGAACCTTCGATATGCCAGTTGATGGTGGTCGGGCCCCATTCCGGATGGCCTTCAAGCCCCAACATATAGGCATTATGCGAAGGTAACATGCCGGCTTCATCTTCGCCGGTGATTTGGCCATACAGGCTGACCGGCAGACCGATGAGCGGCTGCAGCTTGAGTTTGAAGTCAAAACCGCCCAACTGGTTGCCCGGATCGTTTTTCGGATCGCCGGTGTTGTCGTTACCGGTTACACCATCCCAGAAGGAACGCCAGGAGTGCGGACGGCCATCACCGCCCCACATCATGACGCGTGAAGCGCCCAGCTCCAGGAAGTCGGTCGGCATCATGGTCAGGCGACCGCCGAACAGTTTGGTATCCGGCACGGCAGCGTACTGCGACAGCTGGCCGGCGGACAATTGATATTGCCAGCGGCCGATCCACGACAGCCACGGGGTTTCAAACGGGGATTGGTCGGCGCGCTGCAACATAAAGCCGGCCACCGGGCGCGCGGCGTCGGAGCGGATCAGGCTGCCGTCGTAACCCGGGCCCCACCACTGGGAAACCTCGCCGAAGGAGAGCCACTGATTCCAGATTTTCACCGCGCCGTAGGAGCCGTTCATATTGAATTTGGAACCGTCGCTGACGCGCTGATCGCCTTCCACCGAGCCCTGCAGACGCACGTCCCAGAACTCGCCGTTGGCGCCGGCGCCGATGGTCAGGCGATCGTCGGCGTACTCGTTTTGGCCGAAGCCCTGCGGGGTGCCGGGTTTATCGGTCGACGCGTAACCGCTGACGCGGATGTTGGCTTTCAGGGCATCGACACGACGTTGTACGCGGTCAATGACGTTTTTCTCGGTGTTGGTCACCGGCTTGGCCTGCGCGATAACGGAACTGATCTCTTCTTGACTCAGCGGCCAGGTGGACAGGCTGACGTTGATAACGCCGCGGTCAGACAACCAGGCGAGATCGTTACGCAGATCGTTGTCAGGGGCTACCAGGCCGGCGGCGTGGCCGGACAATGCACAGGTAAACAGGCCCGCAGCGACCAGTCCGTTAAGTTTAGCGCGCATAAAGAATTCCCTTGTTAATTCGAGGTTATTGGTTTTATGTAAAGATCTCTGTGACCCATGATAGTTGACATTTCGATTTGCTACAAATCTATAAGCCAGAAACATCTTATTATAACTTTATGAATTAAATGGGGTTTAAAGTGCTTTCGCGCGGGGCATAATTTTTAAGACAATGCCTATATTGGCACGGTTGAATCATATAAGCGGTATTCAGAGAGAGGTTTTATGGCAAAAACGTCGCGTTCGATAATGATAGCGAAAGGACTGCAGCGAGTGCTGAACGTGGGCTTGTTGCTGCTGGCGGCAATTCTGGTGGTGTTTCTGGTCAAGGAAACCATCCATCTGGCGAAGGTGTTATTTATCAACAGCGAAGAGTCGTCTTCTTACCTGTTGATTGAAGGTATCGTGATTTATTTCCTGTACTTTGAATTTATCGCCTTGATCGTCAAGTATTTTGAGTCGGGTTATCATTTCCCGTTGCGCTATTTTATTTACATTGGCATTACCGCGATTATTCGTTTGATTATCGTGGACCACAAAAACCCCATCGATACCCTGATCTACGCCGCGGCGATATTGGTGCTGGTGGTGACGCTCTATCTGGCCAATACCGACCGGCTGAAACGGGAGTAGCGATAAAAATGGCGGCCAAAGGCCGCCAAAGACACAGGATTACCGCTATCGCGGAAAAACATCAAACGCACTGCAGTGGCACAAATTACCCCTTCACGCCGCCGGCCGTCAGGCCGCCCACCAGCCAACGCTGCGCCAGCAGGAACACGGCGGTAATCGGTATCGCTGACAGCACCGCGGCGGCGGCGAAGTCGCCCCACAGATAGTTCTGCGGGTTGAGATATTGCTGCATCCCCACCGCCAGCGTGTAGCTGTTCACATCGCGCAGCAGCAGCGACGCGACCGGCACTTCGGTGATGGCGGCGATAAACGACAGAATGAACACCACCGCCAGAATCGGTACCGACAGCGGCAGCAGCACCAGACGGAATGCCTGCCACGGCGTGGCGCCGTCCAGCGCTGCCGCTTCTTCCAGCGAGTTGTCGATGGTTTCGAAATAGCCCTTGATGGTCCAGACGTGCAGCGCGATGCCGCCCATGTAGGCGAAGATCACGCCGCCGTGGGTGTTCAGGCCGATAAACGGAATGTACTGGCCCAGGCGATCGAACAGGGCGTACAGCGCCACCAGCGACAACACTGCCGGGAACATCTGGAAGATCAGCATGCTTTTCAGCAACGTGCTCTTGCCGCGAAAACGCATGCGGGCGAAGGCGTAGGCACAGGTGGTGGACAGCGTCACGATGCCGATGGCGGTGATCGCCGCGATCTTGATGGAGTTCCACAGCCACAGCAGCACCGGGAACGGCGGCGGCGTCACGCTGCCGTCGGCGTGGGTGACGCTGAAGCCGAGCGCCAGCCGCCAGTGATCCCAGGAGAGGGTTTCCGGTATCAGGCTGCCGGTGGCGAAGTTGCCGGCGCGCAGCGAGATGGCGACCACCATCAGCAGCGGGAACATGATCAGGGCGATAAAGCACAGCATCAAAATATGGGTGATCCACAGGCGCAGGCGCTGGGACTTGGGTTGAACCATGGCCATCGTTATTCTCCCTAATCGAAGTTCATCTTGCTGGCTTTCAAATTCAGGATCGCCAGCGCGCCCACCAACAGGAAGATCAGCGTGGCGATGGCGGCCGCCAGCCCGAAGTCTTGCCCGCCGCCGCCTTCGAAGGCGATGCGGTAGGTGTAGCTGACCAGCAGATCGGTATAGCCGGCCGGCGTGGTGGTGCCGATCATGTCCGGGCCGCCGTTGGTCAGCAGCTGGATCAGCACGAAGTTGTTAAAGTTGAAGGCGAAGCTGGCGATCATCAGCGGCGTCAGCGGCTTGATCAGCAGCGGTAAGGTGATGCGGAAGAAGTTTTGCCACGGGTTGGCGCCGTCCATCGCCGAGGCTTCGTACAGATCGTCCGGGATCGCCTTCAGCAGCCCCATGCACAGGATCATCATGTAGGGGTAGCCGAGCCAGGTGTTGACGATCAGGATCATGCTCTTGGCGGTGAGCGGATCGCTGAACCAGGCCGGTTTGATGCCGAATAGATGGCTGAGCATCATGTTGATCTCGCCGAAGCTTTGGTTGAACAAGCCTTTGAAGATCAGGATCGAGATGAATGACGGCACCGCATAGGGCAGGATCAGCAGCACGCGGTAGATCGCCTTGCCTTTCAGCGCCTCCCACTGCACCACGCAGGCCAGCACCATGCCGACCGCCACGGTGAGGATCACCGTCATCACCGAGAACACGATGGTCCAGATGAAGATCGACACGAACGGTTTCTTGATGCCCTCGTCCTGCAGCACCCGCAGGAAGTTTTTCCAGCCGGTGGTGACGGTATAACCCGGGCTCAGGGTTTCCTGCGCCCAGCCGCCGTCGGCGTTGATCGCCTGATAGAAGCCGATGTCGCCGTTTGGCCGGTAGCGTACCTGGGTCTGGTTGTTGGTCAGCGTGCTGCCGTCTTTGTCCAGCGCATACAGCGGGCGGGTGCCGGAGAACTGGCGCAGGGAGCTCATGCGCAATTCCCCGCCGTCGGGCAGTTGCGCCACCAGCTGGCTCAGCGCCTGCCGGTTCTGGGTAATCACCCGCAGCGTGGCGCGTTCGCCCTGCGGCGCGGCGTTCTGCGCCGTCAGTTTCAGGGTTTGCGGCGCGGCGGCGTCGAGGCGGAAAGGCTCGGAGATCAGCGGCTGTTCACTGTCCGGTGGCGTCAGCTGCAGGCGCCACTGCTGGTTTTCCGCCGGGTAGAGGCCAAAGGTAAAGGTTTGGCCGCTCTGGAACTGGCGCTGCATCAGCACCGATTGCGCGCGTTCAAAAGTCAGCTGGTTGGTGCTGCTGTAGTTGGTGAAAGCGATGGCGATGGTGCAAATCAGCGGGAACAGGACGAACAGCCCCATGCCGGCGACGCCGGGATACACATAGCGCCAGGCGTAGGCGCGGCGGTTGGCGAAGACGTAAAGCCCGGCGCTGACCAGGATCAGCGTCAGGATGGCGAACAGGTATTCACCCTGTGCATACATCAACACAATCAGGTAGCAGGTCACCAGGCTGAACAGGCCGACCACCAGCCATTTCAGCGCGTCGCTTTGCCACCACTTCGATTTTTTACGCGCGGGCGTCCCGGCGTGAGCGAATTGCATAGGGCGTTCCTTTCTGTGAAGCAACGGCGGGGCACCGTGGCACCCCGCACGACGTCGTTACTTGGTGATACGGGTCTGCACGTCGTCCAGCGCGGCTTTCACCGTCTGACGGCCGCTGACGGCGTTGATCACCGCGCTGCGTTCGGCGTACCAGAAGGCGCTCATCTGCGGGATGTTCGGCATGATTTCCCCGTTTTGCGAGTTCTGCATGGTGGCCGCTATCTTCGGATCTTTGGCCAGCGCTTCCTGATAGGACTTCAGCGCCACCGCGCCCAGCGGTTTGTCTTTGTTGACGTCCGCCAGCCCTTCGTTGGTCAGCAGGTAGTTCTCGAGGAACTCGGTCGCCAGCTCTTTATTCGGGCTGGCGGCGTTGATGCCGGCGGTCAGCACGCCGACGAACGGCTTGGACGGCTTGCCTTTGAAGGTCGGCAGCAGCGTCACGCCGTAGTTGATTTTGCTCTGCTCGATGTTGTTCCAGGCCCACGGCCCGTTGATGGTCATCGCGGTCTGGCCTTTGTTGAACGCGGCTTCGGCGATCGAGTAGTCGGTATCGGCATTGATGTGTTTGTTTTTCACCAGATCGACGATGAACTGCAGACCGGCCTGCGAACCGGCATTGGCGACGCCGACATCCTTGATGTTGTATTTGCCGTTTTCATACTTGAAGGCATAACCGCCGTCGGCGGCGATGATAGGCCAGGTGAAGTAGGGTTCCTGCAGGTTCCACATGATGGCGCTCTTGCCGTTGGCGCGCAGCTGTTTGTCCAGCGCCGGGATTTCTTCCCAGGTCTTCGGCGGCTGTTTGACCAGGTCTTTGTTATAAATCAGCGACAGCGCCTCGACGGCGATCGGGTAGCCGATCAGCTTGCCGTCATAGCGCACGGCGTCCCAGGTGAACGGGAACAGCTTGTCCTGGAAGGCTTTGGACGGGTGGATTTCGGCCAGCAGGCCGGACTGCGCATAGCCGCCGAAGCGGTCGTGGGCCCAGAAGATGATGTCAGGGCCGTCGCCGGTGGCGGCCACTTGCGGGTATTTTTCTTCCAGCTTGTCCGGGTGCTCGACGGTGACCTTGATGCCGGTGTCTTTTTCGAATTTCTTGCCGACTTCGGCCAGGCCGTTATAGCCCTTGTCACCGTTGATCCAGATAACCAGTTTGCCTTCCTCGATCTTGGCGAAGGCGGAAGAAGAGAGCACCAGGGTGGCCAGTGCCGAGAGCGCCAGCGTGCGGGCGAGGGTAATGCTGCGAGTCATAATCCAGTCCTTCTTTTTGTGGGCACATAAATCAAGGAGAGACGTTTCGCGGTAATAGTGGGTCACAACGCGACATATTCTCATCCTCCCCCCCTCTACGCCCCTGAGATGAGGAGTGTGATCCAGTTAACGTTGCGCTCTATTCTGTGGCGTCAGGCACAAAATAGGGGGGCAATTTTTGCCAGCCGGATCACAGATTTGCCTTAAGCGCGGAACTTCTCATCGCTGCGGTCGTTCTCTCATCCTCCCGCCTCCTCCCCCATGAAAAATCTTGTTACGGATGATTACCCTTTCCGGCGACTCCCGCACTATCGGCCCATTGATTTTCAACGCTACGCGCAGCAGGGATACCGGATTTATGTCGTCAACGCCTATCGCTACTCAGCCCACCCTGTACCGGATCCATCCGGCCAGTTTCCGTGACGGAAACGGGGACGGCGTGGGCGACGCGCACGGCATGCTGGCGGCGCTGCC
This sequence comes from Serratia sp. CY47444, assembly GCF_052168635.1. Taxonomy (NCBI): domain Bacteria; kingdom Pseudomonadati; phylum Pseudomonadota; class Gammaproteobacteria; order Enterobacterales; family Yersiniaceae; genus Serratia; species Serratia sp. CY47444. The sequence goes on along the minus strand of NZ_JBJNMH010000004.1, from coordinate 204,834 downwards.
GTATCTGAAAGCGCTGTCGATCGACGGCCTGTTGCTGCCGCAGACGCTGGCGCCGGGGGCCGAGGCGACGGTGACGGGCGAAGGGCTGACGCTGTGGTACGGCGATGAAGCCAACCGCGTTCGCAATGCCGTCGCGCCGCGGCGGTTCGCCCACGGTGCGCTGGCGCTGGACGTGATGCCGTTCAGCGCGGAGAAGCTGGTGGCGGTGCTGCACGCCCGTCGTACCACATTGGCGGACAGCCTGTGGAGCACCGGGGACGCCGATCAGCCCCGGGTGGTCAGCCGCTGGGGGCAGGGCGACCTGCGTTCCGCCGCCGCCTTTCTGACGCTGCTGGCGATGCTACCGGCGCCAATCTGCCTGTATCAGGGCGAGGAGCTGGGGCTGCCGCATGCCGCCGGCCTGCAAGATCCGCGCGGCGCGCAAACGCCGATGCCGTGGCACGAAGCCCCCGAACAGGTCACCGCCGGCGAAATCAGCTGGTATCAACAGGTGGCGATCGAACACCGCGCATTGGCCATCAGCCGCCAACAGCACGACAGCCACTCCACCTTACGTTACTGCCAGGCGCTGTTGGCCCTGCGTCGTTCGCCGCTCATCCAGCATGGCGAACTGAACGAAGTCAGCCAGCGCGATGGCGTGGTGCGCTTACTTATTACCCATCAGGATCAATGCCTTGAAGCGCTGATAAACCTGCAGCCTTATACTCAGGCGGCCGCGCCGTCTGAGGCGACCTTGCCGTTGGCATGGCAGCACGGCGCGCAGCAAGAGGGTCATCAATGGGTTTTGGCGGGCTTTGCCTCCGCCATTTTCACACGACATGTTAACTGCGAAAGCAGGGGAGTAACGCATGGCTAGCGTGACACTGCGCAGCGTTTATAAGGCCTTCGGTGAGGCCGTGATTTCCAAAGACGTCAATCTGACCATCGAAGACGGCGAGTTTGTGGTGTTTGTCGGGCCTTCGGGCTGCGGTAAATCGACGCTGCTGCGCATGATCGCCGGGCTGGAGGACATCACCTCCGGCGAGCTGCTGATCGGCGAGAAACGTATGAATGAGGTGCCGCCTTCCGAGCGCGGCATCGGCATGGTGTTCCAATCCTATGCGCTGTATCCGCACCTGTCGGTGGCGGACAACATGTCGTTCGGCCTGAAGCTGGCCGGCGCCAAGAAAGCGGAAATCAATCAACGGGTGAACCAGGTCTCCGAGGTGCTGCAACTGGCGCACCTGCTCGACCGGCGGCCGAAGGCGCTGTCCGGCGGGCAGCGTCAGCGCGTGGCGATCGGCCGCACGCTGGTGGCCGAGCCGGACGTATTCCTGCTTGACGAACCGCTGTCCAACCTCGACGCCGCGCTGCGGGTGCAGATGCGCATCGAGATCTCCCGTCTGCACAAGCGCCTGCAGCGCACCATGATTTACGTCACCCACGATCAGGTCGAAGCGATGACGCTGGCCGACAAGATCGTGGTGCTCGATGCCGGTCGCGTGGCGCAGGTCGGCAAGCCGCTGGAACTGTATCACTACCCGGCCAACCGCTTCGTCGCCGGGTTTATCGGCTCGCCGAAGATGAACTTCCTGCCGGTCAAGGTGACCGCGGCGGAGCCGCAACAGGTGCAGGTCGAACTGCCCAACCGCCAGCTGGTCTGGCTGCCGGTGGAAGGCGCGGGCGTTCAACCCGGCGCCAACCTGTCACTGGGCATTCGCCCTGAACATCTGCTGCCCGGCGAAGCCTCAGAAGTGCGGCTTACCGGCGACGTACAGGTGGTGGAGCAGCTCGGCAACGAGACGCAAATCCACATCCAAATCCCGGCCATCCGTCAAAACCTGGTGTACCGCCAGAATGACGTGGTGCTGGTAGAAGAAGGTGCCACATTCGCCATCGGCCTGCCGCCTCACCGCTGCCACCTGTTCCGTGAAGACGGTACGGCATGTAAACGGCTGCACCAGGAGCCGGGCGTTTAAAGCATCAAAGTCGGTATAACAGGAGAATAATGATGACTACTCTGCGCAAACTTCCTCTGGCACTGGCTGTCGCCGCCGGTGTTCTCTCTACTCAGGCGCTGGCCGTGGATTTCCACGGTTATGCCCGTTCCGGCATCGGCTGGACCGGCAGCGGCGGTGAGCAACAGTGCTTCAAGGCCACCGGCGCCGCGAGTAAATACCGTCTCGGCAACGAATGCGAAACCTACGCCGAACTGAAACTGGGGCAGGAAGTGTGGAAAGAAGGCGACAAGAGCTTCTATTTCGACACTAACCTGGCCTATTCGGTCTCGCAGCGTTCCGACTGGGAAGATGTGACCCCGGGCTTCCGCGAAGTCAACGTGCAGGGTAAAAACCTGATCGAGTGGCTGCCGGGCTCCACGCTGTGGGCCGGTAAGCGCTTCTATCAGCGTCATGACGTTCACATGATCGACTTCTACTACTGGGATATCTCCGGCCCGGGCGCCGGTCTGGAAAACATCGATCTGGGCTTCGGCAAGCTGTCCGCTGCCGTGACCCGCAACTCGGAGTCCGGCGGCTCTTACGGCTACCTGGATAACGAATGGAAACAGCGTCCAACCGTCAACGACACCTTCGACGTGCGCTTGGCCGGGCTGGAGCTGAACCCGGGCGGCACCCTGGAGCTGGGCGTGGACTACGGCCGCGCCAATGCGCAGGATAACTACCGCCTGGCCGACGGCGCCAGCAAAGACGGCTGGATGTTCACCGCCGAACACACGCAGAGTATCCTGAACGGTTACAACAAGTTCGTGCTGCAGTACGCCACCGACTCGATGACCTCGCAGAACAACGGCCGCAACGAAGGCGCCACCATTGATAACAACGGCAAGATGATCCGCGTGTTGGATCACGGCGCCATCGACTTCAACGATCAGTGGGCACTGATGTACGTCGCCATGTTCCAGGACATCGACCGCGACAACAACAACGGCACCACCTGGTACACCGTGGGCGTGCGCCCGATGTACAAATGGACGCCGATCATGAGCACCTTGCTGGAGGCGGGCTATGACAACGTCAAATCCCAGCGCACCGGCGATCGCAACGGCCAGTATAAAGTGACCCTGGCGCAGCAATGGCAGGCGGGCAACAGCATCTGGTCGCGTCCGGCCATCCGCCTGTTCGCCACCTACGCCAAGTGGGATGAGAAGTGGGGCTACGCCACCGGCGATGACACCGGGTATAACGCCGGCACCGCTTACAACGACACCAGCATGCATACCTTCAGCCGCGGCAAGGATGACGAAGTCACCTTCGGCGCCCAGATGGAAATTTGGTGGTAACGACGACAGGACGGGGAGGGCCGCCGGCTCTCCCCCAACCGCATTCGCCGCGGCCGGATCTCTTGCCTGATCCGCCGCGGCGCTGAAAGAGGATATAACGATGAAAAAGAATCTGCTGTCACTCTGCCTGTCGCTGGCGCTGACCGTCGGCGCGCCTCTGGCGGCCAACGCCGAGACGCCGGCTAACGTTTCCGTCGCGCCGGCCATCAGCGCCGCCACGCTGCAAAGCCTGCCGTGGCAGCCGCTGCAGCCGCCGGTGTCGCAAGAAGTGAAGCTCGACGCCGTCAGCCCGCAGCTCAATCAGGGCGAGATCCAGGGGGCGATCGCCGCCTATACGCTGCCGGCCGATCGCGGCTCGCTGGAAGTGACGCTGAGCAGCCTCGCTAAAAACAATTCGCTGTACGCGCCGAGCGTGCTGGTGCTGGACGAGCATCTGCGCCCGGCGGCGTATTACCCGAGCAGCTATTTCCCTTACCAGCCGCCGGGAGCAATGTCCTCCGATCGCCTCGAAGGCACGTTGAAACTGACGCCGGCGCTTGGTCAAAAACAGATTTACCTGCTGGTGTACACCACTCGGCAGGACTTGGCGAAAACCACGCAGTTGACCAATCCGGCCAAGGCCTATGCGCAGGGCGTGGGCAACGCGGTGCCGGATATCCCGGATCCAATCGCCGGCCACGCGACGACCGGCACCCTGAAGCTCAAGGTGACCGCGGAACAGGGCACCGGCAACGTGATGATCGGCATGCTGCAGCCTGCGCCGACCGTGGCGCCGGTGGTGGTGGGCTCGACCGCACCGGCTGCTATGGCGGCACCGGCACCGATGCCGGAGAAACCGACGGAGCCGATGCTCAACGATACCGAAAGCTACTTCAATAATGGCATCAAGCAGGCGGTGAAGGCGGGCGATATCGACAAGGCGCTGAAACTGATGAATGAGGCCGAGAAACTGGGCTCGACCACCGCGCGTAAAACGTTTATCAGCAGCGTTAAAGGCAAGGGGTAACACCCGGCGCTGCCGATGCTGGCTCGATGATTGGTGCGCCTTGGCGCACCTTTTTTCATCCGCGCGCCAGCGTTGCGCCGATCAACGCCAGTAGACGGGTGTTGTCCACCTGCTGCATGATGCGCACCGGCTTGCCCTGCGGCGCCTGCATGCCGACCGTCAGGCGCAGGCTGTCCGGCCGCCAGCGGCGTGAGCTGCCGCGCGTCAACGCCCCTTCCAGCGCCACATCCACATGGAACATTTCGGTCGTGACCAGCTGCGGTTCCAACAGCCAGGCGATCACCAGCGCATCATGGATCCAGCAGCCCGGCAGGCGCCGCGTATGGCGCGAATAGTCAATCCACGGCTGCGTGGTGGCGCGCAAATAGCGGCACAGCGGGGTATCCGGCTGGGTCAACGTGGCCAGATCCGCCTGGGTCAGCATGGTCTGGGTGGTGACGTCCAGCGGTGCCAGCGTGATAGTGGCGCCGCTGTTCAACACCAGCCGCGCCGCTTCCGGATCCAAACCGAAATTGGTGTCCTTGATGTACCCATCGACGTTGAATACGCCACCCATGATCACGATCTCTTTCACCGCCTGCGCCATCTGCGGGTAAAGCTGCATGGCGTGCGCAACGTTGGTCAGCGGGCCGATCGCCGCCAGCGTGATCTCGCCGGGATGGCGGCAGATCAGCTCGCCGATGGCGATGGCGGCGTCCGGTGCGGGCGCGTTGGCGAGTGAGGGCGCGGGCAAGTCGCGCCACAGCGCTGCCAGCTTGGGATCGGCGATCGGGCGGTCCAGATGCGCGCGCCACGGCTCCGGCGGCTCACTCAGGGCGCGCGCCGCGCCGAGGGCGACCGGCACCTGGTAGCCGCTTTGCGCCAGCAGATCGGTGGCGACGGCGAAGCCCACTTCGCGCGGGGTGTTGCCGGCCACGATGCTGATCAGCTCCAGCTGCAGCTGCGGTTTGGCCGCCAGCGCCAGGGCCAGCGCCAGCCCGTCGTCGACGTTGGCGCCGGGGACGCCATTGCCGGGATCGCAATCAATGATTAAACGCATATAAGGTGTCCTGAAAAACCGCTAACAGCCGCAGGAGCGGCGGATGCGCAGTTGAAAAGCGAATTCATGCAGCTCGGCGGGCGCGGCACCGGCGGCCAGCATGGCGATGGCCCGCTTGGCCATGGCGTCGATCGGCTGCTCGACCGCGCTGAGCGGCGGCACGCTGAATTCGGATTGCTGCGTGCCGTTAAAACAGATCAGCGCCAGATCGTCCGGCGCGCGCAGCCCATGCTCCGCCAACGCCGACAGGCAGCCGAGCGCCTGTTGCTCGTTAGAGGTGAAAACGGCGCGCGGGCGTGGGCCTTGCACCAGGCGCTGGGTGGCCTGGTAACCGCCTTGGCGGGTGTAGGGCACCTCGAAAATCCACTCGTCGCGTGGCGCGATGCCCGCCTCCAGCAGCGCATCGCGCCAGCCGTTCAGGCGATCCTGCGCGTTGAGCATGGTCAGCGGGCCGATAAAAATGCCGATATCGCGGTAGCCGTGTTGCAGCAGATGGCGGGTTGCCTGGCAGGCGGCGTCGCGCTCGTCGACGCGAATGGCGCAGACGCCGGCCTGGCTGTCGATGGTGTCTATCATTACGCAGGGCGTGCCGGAAGCGCGGATCAGATCGAACCACGGATGGCGATCGACGCTGGTGTACAGCAGGCCGTCGACCTGGCGGCGCAGCAGGTTGTTGATAAGTTCATACTCGCGCTGACGATCGTCGCCGGCGTCGCCTAGCAGCAGCACACGGCCGCGGCTGAAGGCTTCCTGCTGCAGTGCCCGCGCCAGGGTGGCGAAGAACGGGTTGGAAATATCCGGCACCACCAGCCCGTAGGTTTGTGTGCTGCCGGAGGCCAGCGCCCGCGCGATGTCGTTCGGCCGGTAGCCGGTCTGCTCGATCGCCGCCAGCACGCGCAGCCGGGTGGCTTCCGCCACCGGGCGCGGGCCGTTGTTGATCACATAGCTGACTACGGCGACGGAGGTGCCCGCTACGCGAGCCACGTCGGCGCGGGTAACGCGTCGCGCGGAGTGATTATCCACATTGAGGTCCTGTTCGCCTTCTCGCTACGCGGCATCCTGCGGCAGGTTGAGATCGCGGCCGCGGGTTTCGGGAGCAAAGAAGGTGGTGATTAAGCCGATGCCCGCCATTACAACAAAATAGCAGGCGACAGGCCACCAGTGACCGAAACCGGACAGCAGTGCGGTGGCGATCAGCGGCGCGGTGCCGCCGGAGAGGATCGAGCCGAGCTCCTTGGCGAACGCCATTTTGGAGTAGCGGTTCTTCACGCCGAACAGTTCGACGCCATAGGCCGCCTGCACGCCGAAGATCCCCAGCGACGCGATGCACATGCCGACCACGATCACCGAGATGACGATCGCCGGCTCACGGCTGTCGAGCAGCCAGAACGCCGGGAAGGCGTACAGCACCAGCAGTAGGCAGAACCACCGGTAGGTGACGCGGCGGCCGAAGCGATCGGACAGCCAGCCGGCCAGCGGGATCACCAGAAAACCGCACAGCGAGGCGATCAGCACCGCCAGCGCCGGCACCGATTTATCGACCATCAGCACCTTGGCGACGTAGCCGACGATAAAGCCCTGGCACAGGTAGGAAGGGCCGTTTTCGCCGATGCGCAGGCCGAGCATCACCCAGAACGCCTTGGTGCGCTGCAGGTAGCTGCGCGTATCCGGTGCGGCCTGGGCGGCGTCCAGCATGCGCTGGTGGTTTTGCTGCAGCTCGCGCTCGAAGACCGGCGTTTCCCGCACGTGGCGGCGCAGGTACAGCGCCACGCCGGCGATCAGAATGCTGGCGAGGAACGGAATGCGCCAGCCCCAGCTCATCAGGTCTTCCTTGTCGAGCTGCAGCACCAGCAGCCACACCAGCGACGCCAGCAGGGTGCCGCTGTTGGAGCCGATGGCGATGATCGACGCCACCAGCCCGCGCCGCTTGGCCGGCGCGTATTCCGCCAGCATCACCGCGCCGCCGGACAGCTCCGCGCCGGCGCCGAACCCCTGCGCGAAGCGCAGGATCACCAGGCAGGTGGGTGCCCAGACGCCGATTTGCGCATAGGACGGGATCAGGCCGATCAGCGTGGTGGAGAGGCCCATCAGCGCCACGGTGGTGATCAGCACCACGCGGCGGCCTTTGCGATCGCCGATCCAACCGAACACCAGCGCGCCGATCGGCCGCGCGACGAAGCCGACGGAGTAGGTGGCGAAGCTGGCCAGCAGGGCGACCAGCGGCGTGGCCTCGGGGAAGAACACGTCGCCGAACACCATGCCGGCCGCCAGGCCGTACAGCGCGAAATCGACGTATTCCATGGCGGTGCCGAGCCAGCAGGAGAAGGTGGCGCGCCAAAATTGGCTGCGCCCCTCTTTGGTTGCCAGGCGTTCATCGGCCGCCAGCGCGGCGTCGGCGGTCTGTGGAGTGGCAAGCGTTGTTTCGCTCATGGCAGTGCTATCCTCTTTTGTTCTGCGCCTGGAGGGGCGCGGTTAAAGATGGTTTCCCTGGTGCCGGCAACAAAGGTGTGCCGACAAATCATGTCGGACGCATGGCGATTCAACGCTGCGGTGTCAGAGTATCTACGCGCGTAGATAAAACAACGCGACAAAGATGAAACTTTGCAGGCGATCACAGAATCGTCATCGTGCCGGGGAACGAAGATAGAGAACGCGGATGGCAAAAAGATGACAGGAACCCGGTTTTTCCGGCGGAAGCCACCGCCGTTTTCGCCACGAATCAGCCTGCCGCTTTCGTATTTCTGCGCTACAATGGGGGCCTGTTAACAGTTTGTATCGTCTGGCGCGCCGTACCGGCCGCGGTTCAGGCGAGGAGTAAAGCAATGTCTGGCATCAGGGATTCCATCCTGCCGCCGCTGGAGTGGTTGTCCGAACAGGATCCTCCGGCGCCCGCCGCCGTCAGCGACTGGCTGATGGAGTTAGGCTCCATGACCCGCCGATTTGAACGCCATTGCGCCCAGGTGCGCGTTGAACCGCAGCGCGAATGCTTCGTCACGCGCGAGGCGCTGGGCGACGAGGCGAACCACCTGCCCGACAGCACGCGCTACTGGCTGCGCGAAGTGGTGCTGCTGGGCGACGACCAGCCCTGGCTGCTTGGGCGCACGGTGATCCCGGAACATACGCTGACCGGCCCCGACCAGGCGCTGGTGGATCTGGGGACGCTGCCGCTCGGGCGCTATCTGTTCAGCAGCGGCGAGCTGACGCGCGACTATATCCATATCGGCCGGCAGGACGCGCTGTGGGCGCGTCGTTCACGGCTGCGGCTGGCGGGCAAGCCGCTGTTGCTGACCGAACTGTTTTTACCGGCTTCGCCGCTGTATTCAGCGGTCCCCGCATAAAGAGAGGAGAGCAAGACGTTGGAGGGAAGCGTGACTCAAAGTAAATGGCGGGCTTACAGCCATTTGATGCGCATTGATAAACCGATCGGCACGCTGTTGCTGTTGTGGCCGACGCTGTGGGCGCTGTGGCTGGCCGGGAAAGGCGTGCCGCCGCTGTCGATTCTGGTGGTGTTCGTGCTCGGCGTGTTCCTGATGCGCGCCGCCGGCTGCGTGGTGAATGATTACGCCGATCGCGCGGTGGACGGCTATGTGAAACGCACCGCCGGGCGGCCGATGCCGAGCGGCCGGGTGAGCGCCAAAGAGGCCAAAGTGCTGTTCGTGGTGCTGGTGTTGATTTCGTTCTGCCTGGTATTGACGCTGAACGCGATGACCATCTGGCTGTCGCTGGCGGCGCTGGCGCTGGCCTGGGTGTATCCGTTTATGAAGCGGGTGACCAACCTGCCGCAGTTCGTGCTGGGCGCCGCGTTCGGCTGGGGCATTCCGATGGGCTATGCGGCGGTCAGCGAATCGCTGCCGCTCAGCTGCTGGCTGCTGCTGCTGGCGAACATCTGCTGGACGGTGGCCTATGACACGCTGTATGCGATGGTCGATCGCGACGATGATCTGAAAATAGGCATCAAGTCCACCGCTATCCTGTTCGGGCGTTATGACAAGCTGATCGTCGGGCTGTTGCAGTTCGCGACGCTGTTGCTGCTGGTGTGGGTCGGTTATCTGGCGCAGCTCGGCGGCGCGTTTTACTGGTCGCTGTTGCTGGCGGGCGCGCTGTTCATTCACCAGCAGAAGCAGATTGCCGGGCGCGAGCGCGAAGCCTGCTTCAAGGCCTTCCTGCAGAACAATTATGTCGGGCTGGTGATATTTATCGGCATCGCGCTGAGCTATCTGCCGGCGTAACGGTTTCCTGCAGCAAGAAAAAAGGCACCTCTCGGGGTGCCTTTTGTGTTTCTGCGCCGGGCGAAATCACTCGTCTTGCTCTTCTCCCGCATCGGTTTGCGGCAGGATGGTGGTCTCTTCCGGCATGTTGACGCTTTCGATGGTCAGCTTGATTTCCGGCGTGATCAGATCGCTCAGCATGTTGTACACCTCGAGGGTGTGCTCGCGGATCGCATCGCCGCTGTCGTTGATATAGCCTTCTTCGCGCAGCGTCGCCACCAGGGTGGAGAATACCGCCTTGTCGAAGAACTCCGGCGCGTTGATGCCGTGCAGCACCGACAGACGCTGCGCCATGATGCGGCTCTCTTTCTCCAGCGCGCCGCGGTTGATGCTCGGGTTGGCGCTGAGGATCGACATGGTGATGGCGTAGCGTTGCAGGGTTTCGCGCACCCCGGCGGCCAGCAGCTGCAGCGGGCGAATGCGCGCCGGGTTCAGCACCAGCTCGTCGCCTTTGTCGCAGATAAGCTGTTGACGGATCAGCTCGTCGATCATCGGCCGCAGCACGTCCGGCAGCTGCTCCTTGTCGTTATGCAGGAACAGCTCGGCTTTCAGCATCGGGTAAATCATGCCAATCTGGCGCAGCAGTTCGGCGCGCGATACCCGGCGATGATGCATGACGATGCTGGCGATCAGCGACGGCAACACCAGCAGGTGGTGGATGTTGTTGCGGTAATAGGTCATCAGCACCGCCTGCTCGCGCGGCAGGATGATGATGTCGCCGATGTTGTCCTTTTCCACCTCGAACTTGTTCATGTTCAGCGCGTGATCCAGCAGCTCGTCCGGCGTCTGCGATGGTACGGTGACGTCATGGGCGTAAGGCGCGTTGCGCATCAGCTGCAGGTAGCACTCGAGCTGCTCGAGCAATTGTTCGCGGGTCAGCGAACGCTGGCGCGAGGCCAGCAGCGCGGTGGAACACAGGTTCATGGCGTTGGCCGCGGCGGCGTTGTTGATGCGCACCATGATCTGGCCGGCGAGATCGTTGACCGTCGGCGTCAACCAGCTTGGGCGCTGAGCTTCGATCGGATCGATCGACTCGCGCCACTGCGGCACGTGCTGGTTGAGGTAAGCTGTCAACGGCAGCGGTTCGCCGAAGTTGACGTAACCCTGGCCCAGGTTACGCAGCTTGCGCAGGCCGCGCAGCATCTGCAGCAGGCTCTCTTTTTCCTTGGTGGCGCCGCGCAGCTCTTTGGCGTAGGTACCCACTTCCATCACGTGCTCGTAGCCGATGTAGATCGGCACCAGCGTGATCGGACGGGCACCGCCGCGCAGCATCGCCTGAATGGTCATCGACAGGGTGCCGGTCTTCGGCTCCAGCAGACGCCCGGTGCGGGAACGGCCGCCTTCCACGAAGTATTCCACCGAGTAACCGCGAGTGAACAGCTCGCCGAGGTATTCGCGGAACACCGTCGAGTACAGCTTGTTGCCTTTAAAGGTGCGGCGGATGAAGAACGCGCCCAGGCGACGGAAGATCGGGCCGGCCGGCCAGAAGTTGAGGTTGATGCCCGCAGCGATGTGCGGCGGCACCAGGCCCTGGTGATACAGCACGTAGGACAGCAGCAGATAGTCCATGTGGCTGCGGTGGCAGGGCACGTAGACGATCTCGTGGCCGTCCTGCGCCAGCTGGCGCACGCGTTCGGCGTTGGTGACGTTGATGCCTTGATACAGCCGGTTCCAGGTCCAGCTCAGCACGCGGTCGGACAGGCGCACGGTTTCGTAGGAGAAATCGGCGGCGATCTCTTCCATCAGCGCGATGGCGTTCTGTTGGGCCTTCTCGTGCGAGATCTTCTTGCTGCGCGCTTCGTCCTCGACCGCTTTTTCGATCGCTTTGGACGCCAACAGCTTGTTGAACAGGTCCTGACGGGCCGGCAGGCTCGGGCCTACCGCGGCCAGGCGCTGACGCGAGAAGTGCATGCGCGCCACGCGCGCCAGTTTCTGCGCGATGGTTTTATCCGTGCCGTGCTCGGTGGCCATGCGGCGCAGCGAAACGGTGTTGGAGAAACGCACGAAGCTGTCGCGGCCGAGCCACAGTACGGCGAAGAATTTCTGCACGCCGTTCAACAGACGCAGGTGTGGCGTGCCGTGACCTTCGCGGCCCGGCGAACGGCCGAACATGACCGAAACCGGCAGCATCTGAATGTCGAGATCCGGATTGCTGCGATGCAGATCCAGATAGTCGTGGAACAGCTTTACCGACTCTTCTTTCGGGGTGTAGTAGCGGAACACGCGCGGGCCGTCGTGAATGAACACGTAGCTCGGCAGCACGGTGCCGTCGATCTCCAGCGCGTTGAGCGGATCGGGCAGATCCTGCGCCAGGCACTGGGTGCGCAGCGTCAGCAAATCCGCCTTGGAATTGTAAGGTAAAACATACAAAATCGGCCGTGAGGGATCCAACCCTAGCTCGGTAACCGGATCTGAAGGGATGACCTTACTTCTTACCAACAATTTAAGTGGTAAATTCAATATTTTATAATAAATTTTACGCCAACCTGACATAACAACGTGAAGCCTCTTGTTAGCAATGCGCCGCAAGCATACCAGAAACCGGGTAGCAGATCTGTGGTGTTCGAAAACCGAGAGCCGTCAGCGCGGACTGTTCTAGACTCTTTTTATTATGACCGACCTCTGAGAAAGGCACGAAAACATGGCAAACCAAGCAACCGGATTGACCCGCATCATCAAGGCCGCCGGCTATTCTTATAAAGGGCTTTCCGCCGCCTGGCAACACGAGGCGGCGTTCCGCCAGGAACTGGTGGTGACCCTCCTGGCTATCATACTGGCTGTCTGGCTGGACGTGGGTGCGATAGCGCGCATTTTATTGATCGGATCGGTGGCGCTGGTGATGATCGTCGAGATCCTGAACAGCGCGATCGAGGCGGTGGTGGATCGCATCGGCAGCGAACACCATGAGCTGTCCGGGCGGGCCAAGGACATGGGATCGGCGGCGGTGTCGCTGGCGATCGTGCTGGCGCTGTTCGTTTGGGGTACGGTCTTGTGGCAGCATTTTGGCTGACGAAAGTCGCCTACTGACTGATTTTTATTTATTCTTCGGTTCCCAATCCGCGCTTACCTGTATATACTCACAGCAAGACTGTATAAACAAACAGGGGGCGGAATGAAAGCACTAACTACCAGACAGCAAGAGGTCTACGATCTGATTCGCGATCATATTTCGCAAACGGGCATGCCGCCAACGCGTGCCGAGATCGCGATGCGTCTGGGGTTCCGTTCGCCTAACGCCGCCGAAGAGCACCTGAAGGCGCTGGCACGCAAAGGCGTGATCGAAATCGTCTCCGGTGCGTCGCGCGGTATCCGCCTGTTGATGGAAGAAGAAGAAGGGCTGCCGCTGATCGGTCGCGTCGCCGCCGGCGAACCGCTGCTGGCGCAGCAGCACATCGAAGGGCACTACCAGGTGGATCCTTCCCTGTTTAAACCGAGCGCCGATTTCCTGTTGCGGGTGAACGGCATGTCGATGCGCGACATCGGCATTCTGGACGGCGATCTGCTGGCGGTGCACAAAACGCAAGACGTGCGCAACGGCCAGGTCGTGGTCGCGCGCATCGAAGACGAAGTGACGGTCAAGCGCTTGAAAAAGCACGGTAACGTGGTTGAGCTGCTGCCGGAGAACAATGAATTCCAACCGATCGTGGTCGATCTGCGCCAGCAGAATTTCACGATCGAAGGGCTGGCGGTCGGCGTGATCCGCAACGGCGACTGGATTTAATCGCCGCGCCATCACCGCCGCTCCCTGTATCAATCGCCCCTGTTTTGGGGCGTTTTTGTTTCTGACTTCGCCCTTCGTCACTCTGTCACAGGAACATCCCATCATGCGCCTGATTTCCGCCTTCACCAGCGACACCGATAAAGCCCTGTGGCGCCTCGCCCTGCCGATGATTTTCTCCAATATCACCGTGCCGCTGCTCGGGCTGGTGGACACCGCGGTGATCGGCCACCTCGACAGCCCGATCTATTTGGGAGGCGTGGCGATCGGCGCGGTGGCGACCAGCTTCCTGTTCATGCTGCTGCTGTTCCTGCGCATGAGCACCACCGGCCTCGCGGCGCAGGCGCTGGGAGCGAAAAACCCGCAGGCGCTGGCGCGCGCCTTTATGCAACCGCTGCTGCTGGCGCTGTTGGCCGGGGGGGCGATCGTCCTGTTGCGTTACCCGCTGATCGAACTGGCGCTGCGGATCGTCGGCGGCGATGGCGAGGTGCTGGAGCAGGCGCGGCGTTTTCTTGAGATCCGCTGGTTGAGCGCGCCGGCGGCGCTGGCCAACCTGGTGCTGCTGGGCTGGCTGCTCGGCGTGCAGTACGTGCGTGCGCCGGTGATCCTGCTGATCGTCGGCAACCTGCTGAACATCGTGCTGGATATCTGGCTGGTGATGGGCCTGGGCTGGAACGTACGAGGGGCGGCGGCGGCCACCGCCATCGCCGAATATGCCACGCTATTGCTCGGCCTGTGGCTGGCGTGGCGAGTGATGCGTCTGCGCGGTATTACCCTGGCGATGCTGCGTCAGGCCTGGCGTGGCGATCTGCGCCGCCTGCTGGCGCTCAATCGCGACATCATGTTGCGCTCATTGCTGCTGCAGCTGTGTTTTGCGTCGCTGACCATTTTCGGCGCTCGCCTGGGGAGCGATGTGGTGGCGGTTAACGCGGTGTTGATGAACCTGCTGACGTTTACCGCCTATGCGCTCGACGGCTTCGCTTATGCGGTGGAGGCCCATTCCGGCCACGCCTACGGCGCCCGGGACGGCAGCCAACTGCGTAAGGTGTGGCACGCGGCCTGCAGGCAGGCTGGGCTGGTCGCGTTGGCTTTCGGCCTGGCGTATGCCGTTACCGGCCAGCAGATCGTGGCGGCGTTGACCTCCTTGCCGGAGCTGCGCGCGTTGGCCGCCCACTATTTACCGTGGCAGGTTATTCTGCCGCTGGTCGGGGTGTGGTGCTATTTGCTGGACGGCATGTTTATCGGTGCCACGCGCGGCGCCGAGATGCGTAACAGTATGGCGGTGGCCGCGGCAGGATATGGTCTGACGCTGTTCAGCGTGCCGCTGCTAGGCAACCACGGGCTCTGGCTGGCGCTGGCGGTGTTTCTGACGTTGCGTGGCGTGGCGCTGGGTTGGATTTGGCACCGTCATCAGGTGCGCGGCAGCTGGTTTGCTGCACGTTAGACCGGACGCTTTGTTGGGTTAATTATTAATTTATCTTATGTTTTTATTCATGTTTGCTTACATGTTTCCAGCCTGAATATTTCCGGTTTAGTTCGTTGTTTGTTAGCGTTTTTTGTGTTTATTTTTCTTTTTAATGGTTTTTTATTCTGATGTTTGGCTTTTTTATTTCCATGTTTAACTAGAATGAATCATGTGGCTGGTGAATGAAGGGGAGCGGTGCTTCTTAAGGTGAAGGGAGTATCAACCAGAAAAATTTCTGTTTAACCCCGGCCGGCGACAGGGATCACTGATTCACCACAGGTTAACGGAGAGACTATGAATAAAGATCAAGCCGACGGTAACTGGAAGCAGCTGAAAGGCAAAGTGAAGGAAAAATGGGGCAAGCTGACCGATGACGATCTGACGGTCATCGAAGGGAAACGCGAACAGCTAGTCGGTAAAATCCAGGAGCGCTACGGTTACCAGAAAGAGGCGGCCGAGAAAGAGGTGAAAGCCTGGGAAGATCACACCAAACACCGCTGGTAACACGCAGGGCCGCCACTGACGGCGGCCGGCAACAGCGCAGGCCGGCGTCGCTCCATCCTTTGGCGCCCCGGCTGCAGGTACAGGGAAGTACCTGACTTCGTCTTACTTCTTCTTGATGGCGATGCTGTGATCGTGTTCGGCGCAGTCATGCTTGCTGTCACAAGCCTCAACTTCAACGCAACCGGCGCACAGACCGTGCGCTTCCACCACGCTGTGCCGCAGTGCAAATCCGGCTTCCTGCGCCAGCTTCTGCAGCGTTTCCTCCACGCCTTCGGTGGTGCGTTCGGTCACCTGGCCGCAGCGGTCGCAGATAAACAGCGCGGATGTATGCATCGGCTGTTCGAAATGGTGGCACAGCACGTAGCTGTTGGCCGATTCCACTCTATGGATAAACCCTTGCTCCAGCAGAAAATCCAGCGCGCGGTAGACCGTCGGCGGCTTGGCCTGCGGTTCGGCGACGCGCAGCAGATCGAGCAGGTCATATGCGCTGATTGCACCGGGTTGCTGAGTCATCAGACGCAGCACTTCCAGCCGTTGCGGCGTCAATCGCACATTGCGTTGCTGGCAGAGGCGTTCAGCCTGCGCCAGCAGCTTTTCCTGGGTGGTTGAGTTCATCGCAAATATCCCGGTACGTAAAAAAGCCGATTTTACCATGATTACGGCGAATCGCCGAGAGTTGCCCCCTTTTCCCCTGAGGATAGCGCAGGGAAAGGCGCGTCGATCGCGCGAAAAGAGAGTTGCATCACAACTTTCCCCTCCGTCGGGCGGCAAATCAACGTTGCCGGTTTTAGCGCTGGAGAGCGGGGGACGAGAGCGGTATAACGCCTTTCACCCGCGTGATGAGCAGGAGCCCTGTGTGATGACGGAAAGAGAGAAGCTGTTAAGCGGCCTGGAGTACAACAGCCGCGATGAAGAACTGATCGCCCTGTACCATCGGGCGAGGGCGTTGACCAAAAGCTTGGGGGCGCTGGACTCGCATCAGGCGGACGAGAAAAACCGCCTGCTCGGCGAGCTGTTTGGCGCCTGGGGGAAGGCGAGTTGGATTGAAACGCCATTCTGGTGCGACTACGGGCAGCATGTCCGCATCGGTAAAAACTGTTTTATCAACGTCAATGCGGTGTTCCTCGATTGTAATACCATCACCATCGGCGACAACACGCTGATCGGCCCCAACGTGCAAATCTATACGCCGAGCCACCCGCTGAAGGCCGCAGAGCGCTTCACCGGCGATCCGGATTTCCCTTTCCGCACCTCGGCGCAGCCGGTGTCCATTGGCAACAACGTCTGGATCGGCGGCAACGTAGTGATCCTGCCGGGAGTGACCATCGGCGACGGCACGACCATCGGCGCGGGCAGCATCGTCACCGGCGACATCCCGGCCAACGTGCTGGCGCTGGGGCAGCCATGCCGGGTTATCCGCTCGTTGGAATAGGGCGTTATCGACGAGCAGGAGGCAAGGGGGGCGGGATGGCTCTCTTTGCGGTGCGGGCCGTCGTTTGCCAACGAGCGGTCATCGGCCAACGCCAAGCGTGCGGCCGCCAGGCGGCTCATGACGGTGCCGATTGGCACCGCCAGCACTTTCGCGGCCTCCCGATAGGATAGCCCTTCGATATACACCAGAAACAGCGCGTTGGCTGGGCCGTCGGCAGCCGGCTGACGCGCCGCATCACTTCATGGAGCCAGACCGGCTGTTCGCCGTTGTCCGCATCGCCCAGCTCTTCCGCCGCCATGCAGCCTTGCCCCTGGCGAAGATGTTGGGCGCGAACTTCATTGAGCCAGATGGAGTGCAGGATGGAAAACAGCCAGCGATCCAGGTGCGAACCGGGGGTGAATTGCGCGGCGCGCTCCAGCGCACGCAGGCAGGTGGCCTGCACCAGATCGTCGGCGACATCCCGCCGGTGCGAGAGCACCAGCGCATAGCGCCACAGGCGGGAGAGATAGTGGCCGAGTTCATCGCGTATCGCATCGCCGCTGATAGTCACCTCCGCAGGCGCGTCGGATCAAGATTCCGGGTGGCGGTCGATGGCCGCCGCCAAATCGCGGTACTCCTCGCATTTGGTGCCGCACAGCGACTGGATCACCTGCAGCTGCTGGCGCGCCAGATCGGGTCGGCCTTTCAGCATGTAGGCTTCCCCCAGGTACTCGCGCACTTTAGGGTATTTCGGATCGAGGGCTACTGATTTTAAATAATAGCCGATACCCTCATCGGTGCGGCCAAGTTTGCGCGTGGCGTAGCCGCGATAGTTCAGCGCAACGGCGGTGTTGGGATCTTTCAGCGTGTTGAGCATATCGAGCGCTTCCTGATAGCGGCCGCTTTTCGCCAGCGCATAGGCGTAGTGAGTGCGGTCGACGTCGTCGACCTTGCCGCTTTTATCCACCATGCAGGTCTGAGTTTTGCTGTCGTAGACCTGGCCTTTCGGGCAGGTCGGCGGGGTTTGGCTGCTGCCGTCGCCGCCCATCGCCAGCGCCGCGCCGGAAAACAGCAGGCAGCCGGCAATGGCCGATGCCAGCAGGCGTTTAATGAAGCTGTTCATGGTTGTGTCCTCAAGGCAGAGGCGCCGTGCGCGCCCGTAATGAGATAACACCTGAACGAGTGGGTTTATTCGCCTTGTCTCCGCTTATTTTTGCCGGCGGCAAGCGGGTTTTCCCAACGGCGCCGATTGTCGTTATAATAGCCGTTTGCGGCCGCGCGCCGTTCGTTGAACCCAGACAGACTCAGGTAGCCAGTAACTCAGCATGACGAAAGACAACCACGCCCCAACCTACGCCGCCAATCGTTTCTCCATCGCGCCGATGCTCGACTGGACCGATCGTCATTGCCGTTACTTCCACCGCCTGCTGACCAAGGAAACGCTGCTGTACACCGAAATGGTGACCACCGGCGCGATCATCCACGGCAAGGGCGACTATCTGGCCTACAGCGAAGAAGAGCATCCGGTGGCGCTGCAGCTGGGCGGCAGCGATCCGGCCGCGCTGGCGCACTGCGCCAAACTGGCGGAGCAGCGCGGTTATGACGAGATTAACCTCAACGTCGGCTGCCCGTCCGATCGCGTGCAAAACGGCATGTTCGGCGCCTGTCTGATGGGCCAGGCGGCGCTGGTCGCCGACTGCATCAAGGCAATGCGCGACGTCGTATCGATACCGGTGACGGTGAAGACCCGCATCGGCATCGACGATCAGGACAGCTACGCCTTCCTGTGCGACTTTATCCAGACCGTCGCCGGGCGCGGCGAGTGCGACATGTTCACCATCCACGCGCGCAAAGCCTGGCTCTCCGGCCTCAGCCCGAAAGAGAACCGCGAAGTGCCGCCGCTGGACTACCCGCGCGTTTATCAGCTGAAGCGGGATTTCCCGGCGCTGACCATCGCCATTAACGGCGGGGTGAAAACGCTGGAAGAGGCGCGGCAGCATCTGCAGCATCTGGACGGTGTGATGATGGGGCGCGAGGCGTATCAGAATCCGGGTATCCTGGCGCGGGTCGACAGCGAACTGTTCGGCGCGCAGACCGCGGTGCCGGACAGCGTGGCGATCGTCGAAGCGCTGTATCCGTATATCGAGCGCGAGCTGTCCAACGGCACCTATCTCGGCCACATCACCCGTCACATCCTCGGTTTGTTCCAGGGCGTGCCGGGCGCGCGCCAGTGGCGTCGCCACCTGAGCGAGAACGCCCACAAGCCGGGCGCCGATGCGCGGGTGGTGGAGCAGGCGCTGGCGCTGGTGCGTCAGCCGCGCGTCGAAATGGCGTAACCCGCAAAAAATTTGACCAATAGTTAGTGTTTTTCGCCAGGCATTCGGTACGTTACCGGATGCCTGTTCTATTTTTTCAATAGGTTAGCCCTTCCGCCATTCTGGCACGCTTCTTGTAATCCACTCTGCAGATACGTTGTATTGCAAAGGAGCAATCATGTTGGAAATCTTCTTTCTCATTGGCTTTGTGGTGATGCTGATGGTGACCGGCATCTCGCTGCTGGGGATCTTCGCCGCGTTGTTGGTGGCGGCGGCGTTCATGCTGTTGGGCGGGTTGTTCGCGGTGGTGATTAAGCTGCTGCCGTGGCTGATTTTGGCGGTGGTCGGGGTATGGATTTACCGGTCGATGCAGAAACCGCAGGCCAGGCGTTACTGATTTTTTGCTGAATAATCAGTCAGTCGCGATGAAACTTGCATAACTGCCCGCCACGCTAATGCGGCAGCGATCACAGCTTGGCAGTTTTACCCGGCGATGTGGCACATAAAGCGTGTTTTTTGCCGCACGGGGCTGTTAGGATGTGGGTCGATGCAGTGATGCGACCGATTTCATCACCGTGAGAGACAATCAAAATTCGTGTTGCTGAAGCAACCCCCTGTCTCTGGCGGACTCTGCTCTACCCCTACAAAACGCAGTAACAGAAAGGGCTCCGTAAGGAGCCCTTTTCTTTTGCCGCTATCAGGGGATCAGCAGGCTGGAGCCACTGGTGCTGCGGCTTTCCAGCACCTGGTGTGCCCGCTGGGCGTCGGCCAGCGCGAATTTCTGCTCGTCTTTCACCTCCACCCGAATGGCGCCGCTGCCGATCAGCGAGAACAGCTCGTTGCTGGCGTACTGCAGCTCGGCGCGGTTGGTGATGTAGCCGTTGAGGGAAGGGCGGGTGACGTACAGCGAGCCCTTCTGATTCAGCAGCGCCAGATCGACGCCGGTCACCGGGCCGGAGGCGTTGCCGAAGCTGACCATCAGGCCGCGCCGTTTCAGGCTGTTGAGCGAGGCCTGCCAGGTGCTTTGCCCCACCGAATCGTACACCACGCCGACCTTCTCGCCGTGCGTCAGTTCTGCCACCCGCTGGGCGATATCCTCTTTATGGTAGTTGATGGTGGCCCAGGCGCCGGCCTGCTTCGCCAGCGCCGCCTTCTCGTCGGAACCGACGCTGCCGATCAGGCGCGCGCCCAGCGCTTTGGCCCATTGGCAGGCGATAAGCCCAACCCCACCGGCGGCGGCATGGAACAGGAACACTTCACCCGGCTGCACGTCGTGGGTCTGGCGCAGCAGATAGTGCACCGTCAGCCCTTTGAGGAAAGAAGCGGCGCCTTGCTCAAAGCTCAGGTTGTGCGGCAGCAGCGCCACTTTCTCTTCCGGCACGTTGTGGATCTCGCTGTAGGCGCCGAGCGACGACTGCGCATACACCACCCGGTCGCCCGGTTTGATCGCGCTGACGCCGGCGCCAACCTTGACCACCACGCCGGCCGCCTCGGTGCCGAGGCCGCTCGGCAGGCTCGCCGGCGCGTACAGCCCGCTGCGCACATAGGTGTCGATGTAGTTGATGCCGATCGCTTTGTTCTCGACCTGCACTTCGCCGGCGGCGGGATCGAGCGGTGTAAAATCAACGTATTGCAAGACTTCCGGCCCGCCGGTGGCGGAGAATTGAATGCGCTTGGCCATATCGTTACCTCGTTTGGGTGTCTGATTTCACCCTATTCTTTTTAGTATCGGAGATCCAGTTCACCCGTGCGGGATTCAATACCTTTTTTGCATCGGTTATGACGCAAAAATCACGTATACTCTCGCGTCAAGATCCTTCATTCGCAACCGGATAAAGACTACGTTTCATGGCAGGAAAAAAACCAACCAACAAAACAAACGCGGACGAAACCAGAGAGCGTTCCAGAGATCGTCAGATGGAAGGGCTGAAGATGCCGCCGCACTCGCTGGAGGCCGAGCAGTCGGTGTTGGGCGGTTTGATGCTGGATAACGAGCGCTGGGACAACGTGGCGGAGCGCGTGGTCGCCAACGACTTCTTCAGCCGCCCACATCGCCTGATCTTTACCGAGATGCAGCGTCTGCTGGAGATGAGCAAGCCTATCGACCTCATCACCCTGTCCGAATCGCTCGAGCAGAAGGGTGAACTGGACTCGGTCGGCGGCTTCGCCTACCTGGCCGAGCTGTCGAAAAACACCCCGAGCGCCGCCAACATCGGCGCCTACGCCGACATCGTGCGCGAGCGCGCGGTGGTGCGCGAAATGATCTCGGTGGCTAACGAAATCGCCGACGCCGGCTACGATCCGCAGGGGCGCAGCAGCGAAGACCTGCTCGATCTGGCGGAATCCCGCGTATTCCAAATCGCCGAGAACCGCGCCAGCAAAGACGAAGGCCCGAAGGGCATCGAACGCATCCTGGAAGACACCGTATCGCGCATCGAACAGCTGTATCAGCAGCCGCACGACGGCGTGACCGGGGTCGATACCGGCTATCAGGACCTCAACAAGAAAACCGCGGGCATGCAAAAGTCCGATCTGATCATCGTCGCCGCCCGTCCATCGATGGGGAAAACCACCTTCGCCATGAACCTGTGCGAAAACGCCGCGATGACCCAGGAAAAACCGGTGCTGATCTTCAGCCTGGAGATGCCCGGCGAGCAGATCATGATGCGTATGCTGGCGTCGCTGTCGCGCGTGGATCAGACGCGCATCCGTACCGGCCAGCTCGACGACGAGGACTGGGCGCGCATTTCCAGCACCATGGGTATCCTGCTGGAGAAGCGCAACATGTACATCGACGATTCCTCCGGCCTGACGCCGACCGAAGTGCGCTCGCGCGCGCGGCGCATTTTCCGCGAGCACGACGGGCTTAGCCTGATCATGATCGACTACCTGCAGCTGATGCGCGTGCCGGCCCTGTCCGACAACCGTACGCTGGAGATCGCCGAGATTTCGCGCTCGCTGAAGGCGCTGGCGAAAGAGCTGCAGGTGCCGGTGGTGGCGCTGTCGCAGCTGAACCGAAGCCTGGAGCAGCGCGCCGACAAACGCCCGGTTAACTCCGACCTGCGTGAATCCGGCTCTATCGAGCAGGACGCCGACCTGATTATGTTCATCTATCGTGATGAGGTGTATCACGAGAACAGCGATCTGAAAGGGATCGCGGAAATTATTATCGGTAAGCAGCGTAACGGCCCGATCGGTACCGTGCGCCTTACCTTTAACGGCCAGTGGTCGCGTTTCGACAACTACGCGGGGCCACAATACGATGACGAATAATCAGCTAAGGAACTGAAATGAAAGCGGCAACCGCTGTAATCGACCGCCGCGCTCTGCGACATAATCTGCAACAGGTGCGCCGCCAGGCGCCACAAAGCCGCCTGATTGCCGTTGTGAAAGCAAACGCTTATGGACATGGCCTGCTGGAAACAGCACACACCCTGCAAGACGCCGACTGCTACGGCGTGGCGCGCATCGACGAGGCGCTGATGCTGCGTTCCGGCGGCATCGTCAAACCGATCCTGCTGCTGGAAGGCTTCTTCAGTGCCGAAGATCTGCCGGTGCTGGTGGCGAACAACATCGAAACCGCGGTGCACTGCATCGAACAGCTCGAAGCGCTGGAGCAGGCCGAGCTGGCGCGCCCGGTGCCGGTGTGGATGAAGCTCGATACCGGCATGCATCGGCTGGGGGTGCGCCCCGAACACGCGGAGGCGTTTTATCAGCGCCTGTGCGCCTGCCGCAACGTGGCGCAGCCGGTCAATATCATGAGCCACTTCAGCCGCGCCGATGAACCGGAGTCCGACACCACGTTGAAACAGATCGCCTGCTTTGAGCAGTTCGCGCGCGGTAAACCGGGCCAGCGCTCGGTCGCCGCCTCCGGTGGCACGCTGCTGTGGCCGGACGCCCACAACGAGTGGGTGCGCCCCGGCATCATTCTGTACGGCGTGTCGCCGCTGGATAACGGCAGCGGCGCCGAGCATGGTCTGCAGCCGGCGATGACCCTGAAATCCAGCCTGATCGCGGTGCGCGAGCACAAGGCCGGCGAAGCGGTCGGCTACGGCGGCACCTGGGTCAGCCCGCGCGATACCCGGCTGGGCGTGGTGGCGATGGGATACGGCGACGGTTACCCGCGCAGCGCGCCGACCGGTACGCCAATCCTGATCAACGGCCGCGAAGTGCCGATCGTCGGCCGGGTGTCGATGGACATGATTTCGGTCGATCTCGGGCCGGACGCCGCCGATAAGGTGGGGGATGAAGCGGTGCTGTGGGGCCAGGCGCTGCCGGTCGAACGCATCGCCGCCTGCACCGGCATCAGCGCTTACGAACTGATCACCAAGCTCACGCAGCGTGTGGCGATGGAATACATCGGCGACTGATGCGCCGCAGGGGCCGACGCGCGTCGGCCCCGTTTCTCAGCGGGTTACTTCTTTACCGCCAACCACTTGTCGATAACCTTCTGATACTCGCCGGTCGCCTTGGCCAGGTGCAGCCACTGATCCACATACAGTTTCCAGCTCAGATCGTCGCGCGGCAGCATGTAAGCCTTCTCGCCGTACTGCATCGGTTTGGTCGGATTCACCGCGCACAGCTTCGGATAGCGCTTCTGCTGGTACAGCGCCTCGGAGGCGTCGGTGATCATCACGTCCGCCTTGCGATCCACCAGCTGCTGGAAAATGCTCATGTTGTCGTGCGTCAGCGTGAGTTTGGCCTTCGGCAGATAGGCGTGCACGAAGGCTTCGTTGGTGCCGCCCGCCGGTTCCAACAGACGCACCGACGGCTTGTTGATCTGTTCGATAGTGCGGTATTTCTTCACGTCGGTGCAGCGCACCAGCGGGATTTTGCCGTCGGTATCCAGCTTGTCAGCGAAGAACACCTGTTTTTGCCGCTCCAGCGTGACGGAGATGCCGCCCATCGCGATGTCGCACTTGCCGGAGGCGAAGTCCGGCGTCAGGGTTTTCCAGCTGGTTTTCACCCACTTCACGTTGGCGCCCAGGCTCTTGGCCAGCGATTGCGCCATGTCGATGTCGATGCCTTCATAGCTGCCGTCTTCCTTGAGGAAGGTATAGGGTTTGTAGTCGCCGGTGGTGCAGACCTCCAGGGTCTTTTGCTGCAGCACTTTGTCCAGGTGGGATTGCGCGCTGGCGCTGCCGGCGGCGAGCAGCAGCGCGAGGGGGAGTAGCTTTTTCATCTGGCGTCCTTTTTATACATTCGTGGTTTTATGCGTTACTTCGCCGTTAATTGTCGTTTGTCTGCATGAGTTAGCCGTTTTTTATGCCGCTTACCGGCGAAAACGCCGGGCGTTGCTGCTGTACGCGATTCAAGCGCCAGGGTGTGACGTCGGCAACGGTAAAAAAACTGGTAGGCTGTAACGTCAACATTTATTAACACAGTTTACAGGTGGCTATGTACAACATTGACGATTTTGATATGAAAATCCTGACGCTGTTACAGGCCAACGGCCGTCTGACCAATCAGGAGCTGAGCGAGCTGGTCGGGCTCTCGGCCTCCCAATGTTCGCGGCGGCGCATCAGCCTGGAGCAGGCGCAGCTGATCCGCGGCTACCACGCGCGGCTGGCGCCGGAGGCGGTCGGCCTGGGGCTGGTGGGGCTGATTGAAGTCAGCCTGATCACGCACGCGCAGGAGCAGATCGACAGCTTTCATCAGATGCTGGAGGACGTGGACGCGATCCTTGACGCTTACAAGACCACCGGCGACGCCGATTACCTGCTGAAAGTGGCGGTGGCTGACCTGCCGGCGCTGAGCGAATTCATCAGCCAGACGCTGTCGCCGCACAAAAGCGTGGCGCATATCAAAACGGCGGTGGTGCTCAATCGCATCAAGGAAAACGGTTTGTTGCCGGTGACGCGAGAAAGCTGAAACCGAATGCGCTTTTCCGTCTATATTAGGAACGTAACGCTGTGCCTAAACCACAATAAATAAACCAGGAGAAAAACCCCGTGTTCCAGAACGTTGACGCCTATGCCGGCGATCCCATTCTGTCGCTGATGGAAAAATTCAAACAAGACCCGCGCGCGCACAAGGTGAACCTGAGTATCGGCCTGTACTACGATGCGCAGGGCATCATCCCCCAGATGCGGGCGGTCGCCGCGGCGCAAGCGCAGTTGAACAGCGTCGAGCACGGCGCCTCGGTATACCTGCCGATGGAAGGGCTGCAACCCTATCGTTCCGCCATCCAGCAGCTGCTGTTCGGCGCGCAGCATCCGATGCTGCAGCAGGGGCGCATCGCCACCATTCAGACCGTCGGTGGTTCCGGCGCGTTGAAAGTGGGCGCCGACTTCCTGAAAAGCTACTTCCCGGATTCGCAGGTGTGGGTCAGCGATCCGACCTGGGAAAACCACGTCGCCATCTTCAGCGGCGCCGGTTTCAAGGTGAATACCTATCCGTATTTCGACAGCGAAAGCCTGGGCGTGAAGTTCGACGCCATGCTCGCTGCGCTGAAACAGCTGCCGAAGCACAGCATCGCGCTGCTGCATCCGTGCTGCCACAACCCGACCGGTTCCGACCTGACCCCTGCCCAGTGGGATGAGGTGGTCAATGTGATCGCCGAGCGTGAAATCATTCCGTTCCTCGATATCGCCTATCAGGGTTTCGGCGGCGGCATGGAGCAAGACGCCTACGCCATTCGCGCCATCGCGGCGGCCGGCCTGCCGTGCCTGGTGAGCAACTCGTTCTCGAAGATCTTCTCGCTGTACGGCGAGCGCGTCGGCGGCCTGTCGGTGGTGTGCGAAAGCGAAGAGGCGGCCGGGCGCGTGCTGGGCCAACTGAAGGCCACCGTGCGCCGCAACTACTCGAGCCCGCCGAACTTCGGCGCGCAGCTGGTGGCCAAGGTGCTGAACGACGCCCAGCTGAAAACCCAGTGGCTGGACGAAGTGGAGAGCATGCGCACCCGTATTCTCGAGATGCGTCACGTGCTGGTGGACACCCTGAAGAGCGCGCTGCCGCAGCGCAACTTCGATTACCTGCTGGCTCAGCGCGGCATGTTCAGCTACACCGGCTTCAGCGCGGCGCAGGTCGATCGTCTGCGTGAAGAGTTCGGCGTCTATCTGATCCATAGCGGCCGCATGTGCGTGGCCGGCCTGAACCACAACAATGTGCGTCAGGTGGCCGAGGCGTTTGCCGCGGTGCAGTAACGCCTGTTAGTCTGAACGGACGTTCATCGGGGAGCGATAGCGATATCGCTCCTTTTTTATTGCCGGCGCGCCGCCGAAGTTGCCGCAAACCGGAGAGAGAATATACTGATTGAGGGGCGCTCACTCATGTGGCATCAGCAAACGCTAATCCTCAGCGCAAAAGCGCGTGGCTTTCATCTGGTTACCGACGAGATCGTCAACCAGTTAACCCACTTACACCGCCTGCAAACCGGCCTGCTGCATCTGTTGCTGCAGCATACCTCGGCCTCGCTGACGCTCAACGAGAACTGCGATCCCACGGTGCGAGCCGATATGGAGCAGCATTTCCTGCGCCAGGTGCCGGAAAACGCACCCTATCAACATGACTACGAAGGGCCGGACGACATGCCGGCGCACATCAAATCCTCGCTGCTGGGCGCTTCCTTGACGCTGCCCGTCAGGCACGGGCGGCTGATGTTGGGCACATGGCAGGGCATCTGGCTGGGGGAGCACCGCATCCACGGCGGAGCACGCCGTATTGTGGCCACATTACAGGGGGAATAACCCAATGAATAACAGCGCATTGCTGGAGTACTGCATGGCGAAGCCGGGCGCGGAGCAGAGCGACCAGAACCAGTGGCAGGCCAGCCAGATCAAGGTGGGCGACGTGATGTTCGCGATGGTGTGCGAGGTCGAAGGGCGGCCGGCGCTGGCAATCAAGTCCAGCCCGGAGCTGGCGGAAAGCCTGCGCGAGCACCACCCGGAGATCGTCGCCTGCGACGGCCTGAACAAGGCGCACTGGAATACGGTGTTTCTCGACGGCAACCTGCCGAACTCGCAGTTTTATACGCTGATCGACAGCTCCTATCAGCTGGTGGTGGAAGGCCTGCCCGAACACGTGCGCCAGGAACTGCGCGCCTGATAGCCGGGCGGCGGCGCCCGTTTTTCTCCTGTTTTCCCGTGTTAAATCGTGATCGCGGTTTTAAATTGGGAACGTTCCCTTTTTGTCGCCAGGCAAAAGCGGCTACGCTTGGGCATTCAAGAAACGCGGATAAGATTAAGGAGGCCGACATGGCCATCAGCGAAGAAAAGCGCAAGATGATCGCCGGGGAACTGTACGACGCCGGCGATGACCTGCTGCGCAGCGAACGTCGGCGCGCGCGCCAGTTGACGCATCGCTATAACCACTCCTCGCCGGAAGAGGGTGAGCTGCGCAAACAGTGGCTGGGTGAGCTGCTGGGCGGCTATCAGGGCGGCACCATCGAGCCGACCTTCCGCTGCGACTACGGGTATAACATCTATCTCGGCAAGAACTTCTACGCCAATTTCGACTGCGTGATCCTCGACGTGTGCGAGGTGCATATCGGCGACAACTGCCTGCTGGCACCGGGCGTGCATATTTACACCGCGACCCATCCGCTGGACGCTGAGACCCGCGTCGGCGGCGCGGAGTTCGGCAAGCCGGTCAAGATTGGCAACAACGTGTGGATCGGCGGGCGTGCGGTGATCAATCCGGGCGTGACCATCGGCGATAATGCGGTCGTGGCCTCCGGCGCGGTAGTGACCAAAGACGTGCCGGCCAACTGCGTGGTGGGCGGCAATCCGGCCAGGGTCATCAAGCAGCTATAAAAAAAACGGGCGCCGCCGGGCGCCCGCCGTCATCAGGCTCGCAGCGAGTCGATATCCACCACGAAGCGGTACTTCACGTCGCTTTTCAGCATGCGCTCATAGGCCTCATTAATTTGCTGCATCGGGATCAGCTCGATATCGGACGTGATGCCGTGTTGGCCGCAGAAGTCCAGCATCTCTTGCGTTTCCGCGATGCCACCGATCAGCGAACCGGCGATGCGGCGGCGCTTCATGATCAGGTTGAACACCTGCGGCGACGGATGATCGTGCTCCGGCGCGCCGACCAGCGTCAGGGTGCCGTCGCGGCGCAGCAAGTTGAGGAACGGGTTCAGATCGTGCTGAGCCGCTACCGTGTTGAGGATGAAGTCGAAGCTATTAACGTGCTGCGCCATCTCATCCGGGTTGCGCGAAATCACCACTTCATGGGCGCCGAGGCGCTTGGCGTCTTCGATTTTCGACGGCGAGGTGGTGAACAGCACCACGTGCGCGCCCATCGCCCGCGCCAGTTTGACGCCCATGTGCCCCAGCCCGCCGAGGCCGACGATGCCGACCTTTTTGCCTGGCCCCGCACCCCACTGGCGCAGCGGCGAATAGGTGGTGATGCCGGCGCACAGCAGCGGCGCGACCCCGGCCGGATCGAGGTTTTCCGGCACGCGCAGCACGAAGTCCTGATCCACCACCAGATTGGTGGAGTAGCCGCCGTAGGTTACGGCGCCGGTCTGGCGATCCTGGCCGTTATAGGTGCCGGTAAAGCCGTTCTCGCAATACTGTTCCAGCCCCTCATCGCAGCTCGGGCAGCTGCGGCAGGAATCCACCATGCAACCGACGCCGACCAGATCGCCGACCCGGTAACGCGAGACATGGCCGCCGACGGCGCTGACGCGCCCGACGATTTCATGGCCTGGTACCACCGGGTAAATCGTATTGCTCCATTCGTTGCGAGCCTGATGCAGGTCCGAATGGCAGACACCGCAGAACAACACCTGAATTTGCACATCGTGGTCGCGCAGGGCGCGCGGTGGGTAATCGAAAGGCACCAGCGCAGACTTCGCATCATGCGCGGCATAGGCATGGGTAATGTTCATGGTCGCTCCAGTTATCAATGTAGGGGGACAACGCTTGGCCGGCAGCGGAGTGCCGGTAAGATGCGGCCTGAATCAGACAGGGCGGCCGCCGAGGGAACATTGATGATAAAAGCGGTGAGTGCGGAGGGAAATGCCTGAAAATGTCGAAATCTTGCCCGTTTCTGTTTGATTGCAATGAAACGGGTCAGCGTGCGGGTCGCCTGAACGACGGCCCGCACGTTGGCGATATTACTTGTTCAACAGCGGTTTCAGGAAGCGCGCGGTGTGCGATTTCTCACACTCGGCCACGGTTTCCGGCGTGCCGGCGACCAGGATCTCGCCGCCGCCGCTGCCGCCTTCCGGCCCCAGATCGACGATCCAGTCGGCGGTCTTGATCACGTCCAGGTTATGCTCGATGACCACGATGGTATTGCCCTGATCGCGCAGCTGATGCAGCACCGCCAACAGTTGTTGGATATCGGCGAAGTGCAGGCCGGTAGTCGGTTCGTCGAGGATATACAGCGTCTGGCCGGTGCCGCGTTTCGACAGCTCGCGCGCCAGCTTGACGCGCTGCGCCTCCCCGCCGGAGAGCGTGGTGGCCGACTGGCCGAGGCGGATGTAGGACAGGCCGACATCCATCAGGGTTTGCAGCTTGCGCGCCAGCGCCGGCACCGCGTCGAAGAACTCACGCGCTTCTTCGATGGTCATCTCCAGCACTTCGTGGATGCTCTTGCCCTTGTACTTCACTTCCAGCGTTTCGCGGTTATAACGCTTGCCCTTGCACTGGTCGCACGGCACGTAGATGTCCGGCAAGAAGTGCATTTCGACCTTGATCACCCCGTCGCCCTGGCAGGCTTCACAGCGCCCACCCTTGACGTTGAAGCTGAAGCGGCCCGGCGTATAACCGCGGCTGCGCGATTCCGGCACGCCGGCGAACAGCTCGCGCACCGGGGTGAAGATACCGGTGTAGGTGGCCGGGTTGGAGCGTGGCGTACGGCCGATCGGGCTCTGATCGATGTCGATCACCTTGTCGAAATGTTCCAGGCCGGTCACTTCGCGGAACGGCGCCGGCTCGGCGATGGTGGCGCCGTTAAGCTGGCGCTGGGCGATCGGGAACAGCGTATCGTTGATCAGCGTCGATTTGCCGGAGCCGGACACGCCGGTGATGCAGGTAAACAGACCGACCGGCAGCGTCAGCGTCACGTCCTTCAGGTTGTTGCCGCGCGCGCCGCTCAGCTTCAACACTTTGGTCGGATCGGCCGGCACACGCTGCGCGGGAATGGCGATCTCGCGCTTGCCGCTGAGGAACTGGCCGGTCAGCGATTCCGGCTGCGCCATGATGTCGTCGACGGTGCCTTCTGCCACCACCTGGCCGCCGTGCACGCCGGCGCCGGGGCCGATGTCGATCACGTGGTCGGCGGCGCGGATGGCGTCTTCGTCATGCTCCACCACGATCACTGTGTTGCCGAGGTTGCGCAGGTGGATCAGCGTTTCCAGCAGGCGTTCGTTATCGCGCTGGTGCAGGCCGATCGACGGCTCATCCAGCACGTACATCACGCCCACCAGGCCGGCGCCAATCTGGCTGGCCAAACGAATACGCTGCGCTTCACCGCCGGAGAGCGTTTCCGCCGAACGGGACAACGACAGGTAGTTCAGGCCGACGTTCACCAGGAATTTCAGGCGATCGCCGATCTCTTTCAGCACTTTCTCGGCGATCTTGGCGCGCTGGCCGCTGAGCTTCATGTTCTGGAAGAAGGTCATCGCATGGCCGATGCTCAGATCGGAGATTTCCGGCAGCGTGGTGTCTTCGACGAACACGTTGCGCGCTTCTTCACGCAGACGGGTGCCGTGACACGAGGCGCAAGGGCGGTTGCTGATGAACTTCGCCAGCTCTTCGCGCACCGCGCTGGATTCGGTCTCTTTATAGCGGCGCTCCATGTTGTGCAGCACGCCTTCGAACGGATGGCGGCGCACGGTGGTGTCACCGCGATCGTTGATGTATTTGAATTCGATCGACTCTTTGCCAGAGCCGCTCAGCACCGCCTTCTGTACGTCGGCGCTCAGGGTGTTGAACGGCGCTTCGACGTCGAACTCATAGTGCTCCGCCAGTGAACGCAGCATCTGGAAATAGTAGAAGTTGCGGCGATCCCAGCCGCGGATCGCGCCGCCGGCCAGCGACAGCTCGGGGTTTTGCACCACGCGCTCCGGATCGAAGAACTGCTGCACGCCCAGGCCATCGCAGGTCGGGCAGGCACCGGCCGGGTTGTTGAAGGAAAACAGGCGCGGTTCCAGCTCGCGCATGCTGTAGCCGCAGATCGGGCAGGCGAAGTTGGCGGAGAACAGCAACTCGTCCGCTTTTTCGTCGTCCATGTCCGCCACCACCGCGGTGCCGCCGGACAGCTCCAGCGCAGTTTCGAACGATTCGGCCAGGCGTTGCGCCATGTCGTCGCGCACCTTGAAGCGATCGACCACCACTTCGATGGTGTGTTTTTTCTGCAGCTCCAGCTTCGGCGGATCGGACAGATCGCACACTTCACCGTCGATGCGCGCGCGGATATAGCCTTGGGCGGCCAGGTTTTCCAGCGTTTTGGTGTGCTCGCCCTTGCGATCTTTCACTACCGGCGCCAGCAGCATCAGGCGCTTGCCTTCCGGCTGGCTCAGCACGTTATCGACCATTTGGCTGACGGTTTGCGCCGCCAGCGGCACATGGTGATCCGGGCAGCGTGGCTCGCCGACGCGGGCGAACAGCAGGCGCAGGTAGTCGTGGATCTCGGTGATGGTGCCGACCGTGGACCGCGGGTTGTGCGAGGTGGATTTCTGCTCGATGGAGATCGCCGGCGACAGGCCTTCAATATGGTCGACGTCCGGTTTTTCCATCAGCGACAGGAACTGGCGCGCATAGGCGGAGAGTGATTCGACATAGCGCCGCTGCCCTTCGGCGTACAGCGTATCGAAAGCCAGCGAAGACTTGCCGGAACCGGACAGGCCGGTGACGACGATCAGTTTGTCACGCGGGATGATCAGGTTGATGTTTTTCAGATTATGGGTTCGAGCACCACGAACTTCGATATTGTCCATTTACACTTCCCGTCTTGATGATACACCGCGCCTGTCGCGATTTTTGCGGGGGATTTTGTGATGGATCTCGCAAAAAACCGGCACAGCCAGGTCGAAACGCATAATTATGACACAAAAAAACCTGAATGAATATCCAGTATGAGAATGCAACAAGGTCGATCGAAAAGACAATTCTGGAATGCAATTCGCACTTATCAACACGGGTGTGGTTTCGTACTCAGCGTGGTAAACTGACGCGTTTATACTGTGTAGAAATCAATCATCGGGAGAAGTGCTCATGGCCAGCAGAGGCGTAAACAAAGTAATTCTGGTCGGGAATCTGGGTCAGGATCCAGAAGTCCGTTACATGCCGAACGGCGGCGCAGTGGCCAACATTACCCTGGCGACCTCCGAAAGCTGGCGTGACAAGGCGACCGGCGAACAGAAAGAAAAGACCGAGTGGCACCGCGTCGTGCTGTTCGGCAAACTGGCCGAAGTGGCGGGCGAATACCTGCGTAAAGGCTCTCAGGTCTACATCGAAGGCTCCCTGCAGACGCGTAAATGGCAGGATCAGAGCGGCCAGGATCGCTACACCACCGAGATCGTGGTTAACGTTGGCGGTACCATGCAGATGCTGGGCGGCCGTCAGGGCGGCGGCGCACCGGCCGGTCAATCTGCCGGCGGCCAGGGCGGTTGGGGCCAGCCTCAGCAGCCACAGGGCGGCAACCAGTTCAGCGGCGGCCAGCAGCAGTCTCGCCCGGCGCAGAACAGCGCTCCGGCGACCAGCAACGAACCGCCAATGGATTTCGACGACGATATTCCGTTCTAAGGTTCGCCTGGAAAAGATCGCGAAAAACCCCGCTTAGGCGGGGTTTTTTTATGCCGATT
Source organism: Serratia sp. CY47444 (assembly GCF_052168635.1). Classification (NCBI taxonomy): domain Bacteria; kingdom Pseudomonadati; phylum Pseudomonadota; class Gammaproteobacteria; order Enterobacterales; family Yersiniaceae; genus Serratia; species Serratia sp. CY47444. Next base: position 172,066 of record NZ_JBJNMH010000004.1, on the reverse strand, counting down.
TACGGGCCGTCCAAGCGTGGATCAGCAACGACTGGAAGAAACGCTGCGGCGGAGAAAATCCGGCTTCGGCGATCAACCGTTCGGTGCGTTCCGGCGGCAGCAGCAACAGCCGTTGCTGCAACTGGGCTCGGAGCTCAACCGGCGTGCGCGGAGTTTGACCGTCAAGAGACTGCATGGCGGCCCAGCTGGCCAGGTGCTGGTCAAAATCCGCCGCCGTCGTATCACCGGAAATTTCCGCAATCACCACCCGGCCTGCGGTATTTAACCGTGACGCCATATGGCGATAGAGGTCGCCACGCGCGTCATCGAGAATAAAATGGGTCACTAGCAGACACAGTACGGCGTCGTAATCTGGCACGCTCGGCAGATCCTGCAGATAGCCCTCCACCAACGTGCAGCGTTCGCCAATCTCCGCCTGCCGTAGCTTGGCAGCGCACACCGCCAGCATGTCGGCGGAAGGATCCACGCCGGTGAAACGCCAGCTCGGGTTCTGGCGGGCCAAATGGATCATCTCGGTACCGGTTCCTACGCCAACACACAGGATGTGAGCATTGACGGGCAAATCCTTCAATAGCAGCACAATCAAAAAGTGAAGATTGTCACTAATCGTATTGAAGCGCGCGTTGCCGGCGTCATACCGGCGGGAGAATTCGCCGTTGAAAATGTCATTGGTGTTCTGGTTCATGCGCGGCCTCATCACTGCTCATGCGAATTCAACATGTGCTGCGCCTCGTGTTTCATCACATGAGTGCGCACAGCCGCCTGAAATACTTTAAACAGCAGGCCGTTGATAAAGGTGGTGACGGTGAGCACGATGAAGGCGGTCATCACCCAATCGATCGGGCCGATGCCGCTGTGCAACAGCGCCGGGCGGTAAACCAGCATTCCTGCAATCACCACCCAGTGGCTCATGCAGTAAAAGCATTGGAACAAATGGCCCAGCAGGGCATTTTTGCGCGCCGCCCAGGCCCGCAGCGCCGTGAAGAGTTCGGTTTGTGTCAGGGTCATGGAAATACTGGCCGACGCCAGCGCGATCATCAGGCATACCGAGAGATCTGAAGCCGATACGGGAGTCATCATTATTCCTTACGAGGTCATGGTGCAATGGGTTTTCAGCGCCCAAGAGAACGCCGGTTATTTCATGTAACCTATAAAAGCACGTGATATTCGCCGTTGTCAATCTTTCGTATCATTGTAAGATACGAGAATATGCTGAGCTGAAAGGAAGATGGGAATGCGTCAGGACAACAAGCTTTCGCGCATGCTGCACGTGTTACTGCATATGGCGCGCCACAAGGGGGTTTACACCTCGGAACAGATCGCCGCGATGCTGGGCACCAACAGCGCCGTCGTCAGACGCACCTTGGCCGGCCTGCGTGATGCCGGTTTCGTTGCGTCGGAAAAGGGCCATCACGGAGGGTGGCGTATCGCCGACGATCTGCGGAACATCAGCCTGCTCGATATCTACCGGGCGGTGGGCGTTAAGCAGTTGTTCGCCATCGGCGGTGGGGAACAGCATCCGGAATGTGCGGTGGAGGCGGCGGTAAATCAGGCGCTGGGCAACGTGCTGGATGAGGCCGAGCAGGCGCTGCTGGCGCGCTTTGCCGAAATCACCCTGGAGGATCTGAAGGATCGCTTTGACCGCCATTTCCCTGTGGGGACGAACGAAAGCGCGGTGGTCTGCATTGACGGCGACGGTACCGAAGCGTAATTCGCCATTAAAAAAGCCCCTTGCGGGGCTTTTTGCATCGAAGAATGGTTACGCCGAGAAGCCGCCGTCTATGCTCAGGCTGGCGCCGGTGATGTAACCCGCCTGCGGGCCGGCGAGGTAGGCGACGAAGCTGGCGATCTCTTCATCTTTGCCGTAGCGGCCGATCGCCATCAGCTGCTTGAGTTGATCGGCGAATTCGCCGGCGTCCGGGTTCATCTCGGTGTCTACCGGGCCGGGCTGCACGTTATTGACGGTGATGCCGCGCGGGCCGAGATCGCGCGCCATGCCTTTGGTCAGGCCGATCAGTGCCGATTTGCTCATCGCATACACCGCCGCGCCGCCGAACGGCACGCGCTCGGCGTTGGTGCTGCCGATGTGGATGATGCGCCCGCCCTCATTCATGTGGCGCGCCGCTTCCTGGCTGGCGACGAACACGCTGCGCACGTTGACCGCTAGCATGCGATCCAGATCGTCCAGCGCCAGCGCTTCGGTGCCGCCCAGTGTAAACACCCCGGCGTTGTTCACCAGAATATCCAGGTTGCCGAAGTGGCTGACGGCCTGACGCACCGCCTGCTGCAGCGCCGCCGCATCGGCGCTGTCGGCCCTGATGGCGAGGGCTTTGCCGCCGGCGGCGGTAACGGCGCTTGCCACCGCTTCGGCGCGATCGGCCGAGGCGGCGTAGGTAAAGGCGACCGCGGCCCCTTCACTCGCCAACCGTTTCACGATGGCGGCGCCGATGCCGCGTGAGCCGCCCTGGACGAATGCGACTTTGCCTTGCAGAGGATGTGCTGTGGTCATGTTATTTCTCCAAAGTGGGTGAGGGTAAGGCGTTATTCTCAGTATCGGTGAAATGTCCGGCGGCCACTGTTCACAAAGAGCTTTGCCTGCCCACAACGAGAAAAGCCCCTTGCGGGGCTTCTTTCTTCCGTCGGTTGGCTGTTCGACGATCAGTTGAAGATTTCTGCGGTGCCGTACAGTTTGTTCTGGCCGCCGGCGGCGACGATGCGGTAGGAACTGGCGCCCGACGCGGCGGCTTTGCTGGCCAGTTCGCTTTCCAGCGCGCTCAGGTTGGTGGCGCCGCTAACGGAGACTACGCCGATTTTTTGGGCGTCTGCAGCGGGTTGGCTGGAAGGCAGGTCAGCGGCGAAGGTAGCGAAAGAAGCGAAAGAAGCGGTAGCCAGCAGCGCAGCGGTAGCAAAAATTTTGACGTTTTTCATGATGTGTTCCTCAGAGTATTTGTTAGGTGAGAGCCCGTTGCCTCTCGATGTGTTAAATAGTAGTGCACCGGGTGTGAATAAAAAATCGGAGAGTTTTGAGTATCTCTGTCAAATAAACTGATTGTTTTTCACCCGCTGGCGCGCGGTAAAAATCGCCACTACCCTTTACAGAGGATCTTTAACCGGAGAAGCGTAATGACGGTAAACGCGTTTATCGGCAGCTGGGCGCTGGTGTCGTCGGTGTTCAAAAACCAGAACGGCGAGCTGAATTACCCGCTGGGCGAGCAGGTGTTGGGGCGCATCCACTATGAGGCCAACGGCACGATGGCGGCGCAGCTGTATAGCGCCGTGCGGCCGCGTTTCGCCGCCGACGATTTGACGCAGGGGTCTGAGCGGGAGATCCGCGCCGCCTTCATCAATATGATTTGCTACTTCGGCCACTATCAGGTGGAGGAAAGCGAACAGCGGGTGGTGCATCAGGTCGAAGGCTGTTCGTTCCCCAATTGGGTAGGCAGCCGTCAGGTGCGTTTTTACGCTTTCAGCGGCGATCGGCTGACGTTGCGCACGGTGCCCTTGCAGCTCGGCAACGGCGTGCAGGTTGGCGAACTGGTGTGGCAGCGGACAGGGGCTTCGTCATGATCATTGTTCATCATCTCAACCACTCGCGATCGCAGCGCATTCTGTGGTTTTTGGAAGAGCTGGGCGTGCCCTATCAGGTGCAACGCTACGAGCGCGATCCGCAGACCCTGCTGGCGCCGGCGGCGCTGAAAAAGATCCATCCGCTGGGCAAATCGCCGGTGATCGTCGACGGCGATCTGACGCTGGCGGAATCCGGCGCCATCATCGAATACTTGCAGGAAGCCTATGACGCGCAGGGCATGTTCATGCCGACCGACTTCCACGCGCGCCAGCAGTATCGCTATTGGCTGCACTACGCCGAAGGATCGCTGATGCCGCTGTTGGTGATGAAGCTGGTGTTCAGCCGCCTTGGCCAGCCGCCGATCCCCTGGCTGCTGCGGCCGGTGGCCGGCGCGATCGGCAAGGGCGTGCAGCGCGAATACCTCGACAAACAGATCGCGCCGCACTGCGAATACCTCGAACAGCACCTGAACAAGGGCAGCTGGTTTGTCGGCAACGATTTCAGCGCGGCGGATATTCAGATGAGCTTTCCGCTGGAGGCGATGGCGGCGCGCGGCGCGTTGGACAATTGCCCGAAACTGCGCGGCTTCCTGCAGCGCATTCATGCCCGGCCCGCCTACCAGCGGGCATTGGAGCAGGGCGGCCCTTACGACCTGCTGAGTTAAGCGGATGGGCTATACTCGATGGGGTCATTCTTCATCGGAGGTAGCCCATGGCTACGCAAATCTTCGTTAACCTACCCGTACGCGATCTGCCCGCCTCGATGGCGTTTTTCACCCACCTGGGGTTCGCTTTCAACCCGCAATTTACCGACGATACCGCCGCGTGCATGGTGGTCAGCGACACGATTTACGTGATGCTGCTGACCCATGACAAATTCAGGATGTTTACCCCGAACCCGATCGGCGACGCCAAACAGGCCACCGAGGTGCTGGTGTGCCTGTCGCAACCCAGCCGGGCGGCGGTGGACGAACTGGTGCGCAAGGCGATCGCCGGCGGCGGCAACACTTATCATCAGCCACGCGACTACGGCATGATGTACGGCCATGGCTTTCAGGACCTGGACGGCCATATCTGGGAATTGATGTATATGGATCCCGCTGCGGTACAGGCGCAATAATCTCGCCGGGGCGTCCGTCGCCCCGGTTTTATCGTGCAGACGCCATTCCCGCCACTTTCTGCATAAATTGCCGCGATCTTTAGTTGATTAGACGCCATGGAAGGCAGGATAATCGTTTGCCTTGAATAAACCACCATAAATTACCCGTACCGCGCGCTGCGAGTTAAACGTTTGCCTTGGTGCGCATTGCCGTTGGCGATGCGACGGAAGGGCAAGGAAGCGGAACGTGACGTAAACGATTACGTGGCGATCGGGCGCGGGCGAGATGACAGGCCTGCTGTGACGGGCCGATTAATGAAACACAGGGGAAGTAACCTATGTCGAACTCTCAAGCGAACCACGCCGCAAAACCAACCGGCGGGCTTGATGGCTATTTTAAAATTTCCGCGCGCGGCAGCAGCGTGCGACAGGAAGTGGTGGCGGGGCTGACCACCTTCCTGGCGATGGTGTACTCGGTGATCGTGGTGCCGAGCATGCTGGGCAAAGCGGGCTTCCCGCCGGCGGCGGTGTTTGTCTCTACCTGCCTGGTGGCCGGGCTGGGCTCGCTGCTGATGGGGCTGTGGGCTAACCTGCCGATGGCCATCGGCTGTGCGATCTCATTGACCGCTTTCACCGCCTTCAGCCTGGTGCTGGGTCAGCACATCAGCATTCCGGTGGCGCTGGGCGCGGTGTTCGTGATGGGCGTGCTGTTTACCGTCATCTCGGTCACCGGCATCCGCGCCTGGATCCTGCGTAACCTGCCGATGGGCGTGGCGCACGGCACCGGCATCGGCATCGGTCTGTTCCTGCTGCTGATCGCCGCCAACGGTGTCGGCCTGGTGGTGAAGAACCCGCTGGATGGCCTGCCGGTGGCGCTTGGCGCCTTCACCTCCTTCCCGGTGGTGATGACGCTGGTCGGCCTGGCGGTGATCTTCGGCCTGGAGAAGCTGCGCGTGCCCGGCGGCATTCTGCTGGTGATCATCGCCATTTCCATCATCGGCCTGATCGTCGATCCGGCGGTGAAATACCAAGGGCTGTTCGCCATGCCGAGCCTGGCGGACGCTGACGGCAAATCGTTGATCTTCAGCCTGGATATCATGGGCGCGTTGCAGCCGGTGGTGTTGCCGAGCGTGCTGGCGCTGGTGATGACTGCGGTGTTCGACGCCACCGGCACCATCCGCGCGGTGGCCGGGCAGGCCAACCTGCTGGATAAAGACGGGCAGATCATCAACGGCGGCAAGGCGCTGACCTCGGATTCCCTGAGCAGCATCTTCTCCGGCCTGGTGGGCGCCGCGCCCGCCGCGGTCTACATCGAGTCCGCTGCCGGCACCGCCGCGGGCGGCAAAACCGGCCTGACCGCCACCGTGGTCGGCATCCTGTTCCTGCTGATCCTGTTCCTGTCGCCGCTGGCCTATCTGGTGCCGGTCTACGCCACCGCGCCGGCGCTGATGTACGTCGGCCTGCTGATGCTGAGCAACGTCACCAAGCTGGACTTCAACGACTTCGTCGACGCAATGGCCGGCCTGCTGTGCGCGGTGTTCATCGTGCTGACCTGCAACATCGTCACCGGCATCATGCTGGGCTTCAGCTCGCTGGTCATCGGCCGCATCTTCTCCGGCGAATGGCGCAAGTTGAACATCGGCACCGTGCTGATCGCCGTGGCGCTGGTGGCGTTCTACGCCGGCGGCTGGGCGATTTAAGCCTCTTGGGTTTCCCTCGCCCATCGGGCGGGGGAGCCTGTGACGGCAATTCCCTTCTTAAGATAAGTCTTCTTCTGCTCTGCACCGCGTTTTGAAAGGCACAACAAGCTTTAACGGCTGTAAAAAAAGTGATCTACTATCGGGACCAACGCAGGCCCTGAGCCGATGTCGTCTGAATCGTAGAGTCTAAGGAAAGCATGGAAATCTTTTTTACAATCCTCATTTTGATCCTGGTGGTCTCCCTGTCCGGGGTGGTGACGCGCATGTTGCCGTTCCAGGTGCCGCTGCCGCTGATGCAAATCGCCATCGGGGCCCTGTTGGCCTGGCCGCATTTCGGGCTGCACGTCGACTTTGATCCCGAACTGTTCCTGGTGCTGTTCATCCCGCCGCTGCTGTTCGCCGACGGCTGGAAAACGCCGACGCGCGAGTTCCTGCATCACGGGCGTGAAATTCTCGGCCTGGCGCTGGTGCTGGTGCTGATCACCGTGGTCGGCGTCGGTTATCTGATCTACGCCATGGTGCCGGGCATTCCGCTGGTGGCGGCCTTCGCGCTGGCGGCGGTGCTGTCGCCGACCGATGCCGTGGCGCTGTCCGGCATCGTCGGCAAAGGGCGGATTCCCAAGCCGATCATGGGCGTGCTCGAGGGCGAGGCGCTGATGAACGACGCGTCCGGCCTGGTATCGCTCAAGTTCGCCATCGCGGTGGCGATGGGCACCATGGTGTTCACCGTGGGCGGCGCGACCCTTGAATTCCTCAAAGTGGCGATCGGCGGCCTGTTGGCCGGCGTGGCGGTCACCTGGACCTACAGTAAATCGCTGCGGGTGATGAGCCGCTGGAGCGGCGACGATCCGGCGACCCAGATCGTGTTCCTGCTGCTGCTGCCGTTCGCTTCTTACCTGATTGCCGAACACATCGGCGTCTCCGGCATCCTGGCGGCGGTGGCGGCGGGGATGACCATCAGCCAATCCGGCGTGATCCGCAACGCGCCGCTGGCGATGCGTCTGCGCGCCAACAGCGTATGGGCGATGCTGGAGTTCGTGTTCAACGGCATGGTGTTCATCATGTTGGGCCTGCAGCTGCCGGGCATTCTTGAAACCTCTATCCTGCAGGCGGAGCTGGATCCGACCATCCAGACCTGGTACCTGTTCGCGGACGTGGCCACTATTTACGCCGCGCTGCTGGTGCTGCGTTTCACCTGGCTGTGGATAATGAAGAAGACCAGCAACCGCTTTATGAAAAAGCGCCCGCTGCAGTTCGGCGATTACAGCACGCGTGAGCTGTGGGTAGCGTCGTTCGCCGGGGTGCGCGGGGCGATAACCCTGGCCGGCGTGCTGTCGATACCGCTGTTGCTGAGTGACGGCACCGCCTTCCCGGCGCGCTATCAGCTGGTGTTTATCGCCGCCGGGGTGATCCTGCTGTCGCTGATCGTCGGCGTGCTGGCGTTGCCGCTGCTGCTGCGCGGCGTGCAGGTGGCCGACAAGAGCGCCAGCAAGCAGGAAGAGCGCATGGCGATCGCCATGGCGGCCGAGGTGGCGATCGAAAGCGTGAATAAAATGGAAGAGCGCCTGGTTGCCGATACCGAAGAAAACCTCGACCCGCAGGTGTTGAAAGAGGTCAGCTCGCGGGTGACGGGCATGCTGCGGCGGCGCATCGCGTCAAAAGACGATATCGAGAATGCGTTGGCGATGGAAAACCTCGAGCGGCGTTTCCGCCTGACGGCGCTGCGCGCCGAGCGCGGCGAGCTGTACCATCTGCGCGCCACGCAGAAAATCAGCAACGAGACGCTGCAAAAACTGCTGCACGATCTCGACCTGCTCGAAGCGCTGTTGATCGAGCGCGAAGGCTAAACCTCAGAGGAGGAATTAACGTTTTCCTCTTTATACCTGTTCTGAAGGGCCGCCTGTGCGGCCCTTGTTTTTTGGCTACTTGAGCGGCGGCCAGTAGTCACGGCAGCAGGCGATCCAAGCCTGCGCGCTGTGCGACAGGTAGCTGCCCTGGCGCCAGATCAGCCCGATTTTCCACTCCATGCGCGGCTCCAGCGGCAGCCAGACCAGGTTTTCCTTGTCCAGCCAGCGGCAGACCGGCTCCGGCAGCATGGCGATGCCCACGCCGGCCTGCACCATCGAGGCGAGGAAATCCCACTGGCCGCTGCGCACCGCGATTTGCGGTTCAAAACCGGCCTGGCGAAACGCCTTCATCAGCATCTTGTACAGCGCAAAGTCTTCGTTATAAATCAGGATCGGGCTGTCGGCCAATTCGGTGATATTGATGCTGGTGCGGTTGAGCCACTGCGGCGTGCGCGGTGCCACCACGCACATCGGATGGCCCAGCAGCGGCAGAAAGGTCAGCGGCTGTTCCGAATCGAAGGGTAACACCGTCATCGCCAGATCCAGTTCGCCGGACATCACCGCCTGTTCGACCGACAGCCCGCCCAGCTCGGAAATCTTCAATTCGATGCCGGGGTAGGTTTGGCGAAAGCGGCGGATCAAATCGGCGATCTGCCTGCCCACCATGGGCGGAATGCCCAGCCGCAGCACGCCCTTTTTCACCGAGCTGATGTCTTCCAGCTCCGCCTCCAGTTGCCGGAATTCGTCGAGGATCGTCAGGCCGCGCTGATACACCGCCTGGCCGCTGTCGGTCAGGCGCAGCTTGCGGCCTTCGCGGATCAGCAGCGTGCACTCCAGCTCTTCCTCCAGATGCCGCAGCATCTTGCTGATGGTGGGCTGGGTGACGAACAGTTTTTCCGCGGCGCGGGTGAAGCTTTGCTGGCGCACCACTTCAACGAAGTAGCGCAGGGTGCGGACATCCACGTTAGGGTTCTCCTTGGGGACGCTACCGGCGGGAAACTATTCCCGGACGGCATGATGTTGATAATTTTAATTCATTTCAGGCGTGGTTTCCCGGCTGCGTATACTGTAGGCCGTTAATTTATTGTTTGAGGTCATTTTTCATGTCTCTGGCGTTACGCCGCGTTGCCCCCTCCCTGCTGACCCGCCTGCAGGTGCCGATTCAGGTGGCGTTGTATGCGGCGCTGTTCCTGATCGCCGATCGCCTGGTGCAACAATTCCACCTGCCGCTCCCCGCCAATATCGTCGGCATGCTGATGCTGCTGGCGCTGATCCTGCTGCGCATTCTGCCGCTGAGCTGGGTCAAGGCCGGCTCCCGCTGGCTGCTGGCGGAAATGCTGCTGTTCTTCGTGCCGGCGGTGGTGGCGGTGGTCAACTATGCCCAGTTGCTGATGGTCGAGGGCTGGAAGATCTTTCTGGTGATCGCGGTCAGCACCATGCTGACGCTGGGCGCCACCGGGCTGGTGGTGGACAGGGTGTATCGGCTGGAGATTTGGCTGCAGCGACGGAAGCAGCGCCATGAATGATTTTATCCTTAGCCTGGCCTGTTTTCTGGCGACGCTGGCGCTGTACTTCGCCAACAAGAAGCTGTATCGCCGCCGCCGCACGTTACTGCTGATGCCGTTGGTACTGACGCCGATGATCCTGGTGCTGCTGCTGGTGGTCACCCACATCTCCTATCAGGACTATATCGGTGAAACCCACTGGCTGCTGTGGCTGCTGGGGCCGGCAACCATCGCTTTCGCGGTACCGGTGTATGAGAACCTGCATATCATCCGCCGCCACTGGCTGTCGCTGACCGCCGGCGTAACGACGGCGGTGCTGGTAGCGGTATACAGCTCGGTATGGCTGGCGCGCCTGCTGACGCTGCCGGAAGAGGTGCAGCGCAGCCTGGCGGTGCGTTCGATCACTACGCCGTTCGCGCTGGAGGCCGCCAAACAGATGGGCGGGCAACCGGACCTGGTGGCGCTGTTCGTGGTGATCACCGGGGTATTCGGCATGGCGGTAGGCGATATTCTGTTTCTGCGGTTGGCGGTGCGTAGCCGCCTGGCCAAGGGGGCCGGATTTGGCGCATCGTCGCACGGCGCCGGCACCGCTCGCGCTTATGAGTTGGGGCCACAGGAAGGCGTGGTGTCGAGCCTGGTGATGATGCTGGCCGGCATTATCACGGTGGTGGCCGCGCCGTTGATCGGTCGGCTGATGTGGTAAGACCTCTCGGGGCGGGCTCTGCCGCCCCATTTTTGGGAACGGTGCCGTTGATGGACGCCAGAAAAAACGAAGAAATTTTTCAGCATAATTTTTCCCATCGTTATAACAAAAAACGATAGATGCGCCGCAGGCAAAATCGCCGCCCATTTTAAATGACAATGAATTAATTAATAGGTAAATTATTTTTATTGAAACAATAAAGTATAACTTATTGATATGGAGAGGCTCTTATCGTAAGTATTGTTGCACATTAACTGTGGTGAATAATACAAAAGAATATGAATTTCTCTCTAATTATATCGGATTAATACAAGAGGAATTCGCTCGTCATCCCTGAGTAATATCGGGGAAATAAAATGGTCATTTATTCCCTTTCGCACATTTCGCCAAAAAAAATATCCTCTCCTATACTTCACAGCTCTACAAATTGAGGCACAGGGGGGAACCTCTGGATTAACTATTTCATTCTTTCTTAGTTGGGGGAGACCCAGCTTTTCTACGGTTTTTTATTCTGACTTGAACTGTCGGACGGCCAGGCTTTGCCTAAATCCGTACGGTCCCTTTCATTAACGTAATGAAAACGTGCTAGAGAATATTATGAACAAACAAACTGATGTGAAGAGTGGGGAATTCCGTACGGGTGCTCATATTTCGTTGGAAAAAGTCGAACTGCATGAAATTACCACCGCTCAGCGCGAGCTTTGGCTGAGCGCCAGCATGTCTGAAGGCTTGCCATTCAATATGTGGGGATACGGCACGATACAAGGGCCGTTGCAGATAGCCCTGCTGCGCCAGGCGATAGACGCGATCATTGAAGAAACGCCGGCGATGCAGGCCCATTTCACCGAACAAGACGGCGAGCTTTATCAATACCGTGCGGCGCGCAGTCATGACCCGCTTTCCGTGCATGACTTCAGCAGCCAGGAATACCCTGAGCTGGCGGCGCAGCGCTGGATGCGGCAAGATGCCGATCGCGTGATCTCCGCGCTGGATCAGGACCTGTTCGGTTTTGCCTTACTGACGTTGGCGCCGGGCAACTATATCCTCTACCGACGTTTTCACCACATGCTGGTGGATGGCCGCAGCGCCGAAGAGTTTATGCGTCGTATCGCGCTGTATTACAACGCATTGGCTGAGAAAAAAAACATTCCTGAATTCAGTAATTGCAGTTTTACCCGGCTCTATGAACACGACCTGCAGTACCGCGATTCTTCCCGCTTCGCCACCGATAAACAGTTCTGGCAAGGCTATACGCTCGCCGCGCCTCATAGCCTGACGCGTCAGGAGAAACTCGTCCCTTATTCGTCCATGCAAATCAGCAATCACACATTAAAAATAAATGAGATAGCGGCGATTGATCGGGGGGCGGAAAAAGCCGGCGTACATCGCGCTCATATATTGGCGGCGGCCGTCGCATTATGTTTCCATAGTATTACTGGTCAGACCTTATTGAATTTCAGCCTGCCGGTGACCGGTACGCGAGAGCGAAACAGTATTGGTATGACTGCGAATGTGGTGCCACTGATTTTAGCTATTAACCCTGAAAGTCGTCTGGCTGATTTTGCACAACAGGTCGCTGCGGAAATAGCCAAAGTGGTTCGTCGGCAATTATATCGCGGTGAGGATATTCGTCGCGATCGCAGCACCATGAGTTCATCCTGGTTTGGTCCCGCCATCAATATCGTTTCCTTCGATCATGGCGATCCGTTTTGGGGATGTAAGACACGTTGGTACTACGGTGGCAACATCGCCGTCAGCGATATGCAAATTCTATTTTACGAAGATCAGCAGGCGCAAGAGTTGGACGTCATGTTTGCCGATGCGCCGCATGCCCATTCATTAAGCCAGCTTGAGAGTTTACAACGGCGTTTCCAATTTATTCTGCGGCTCCTCTCTGAACAACCTGAAGGCAGCATTGCCCAGGTGATGCAACAGATCTCTGCGCAGCCTGAAGCGGACGTCAGCGGCAGTTTCTATGATCTCCGTCGACTGCCGCCGGCCGCCGGCTTCATCCGCTGGGATCGCCCTGCTGCTGAGCTGGTGCGCCTCGCGACGTCACTTGGCCATCCTGCGGGGGATTGCCCGCTGAAAATCCTGTTGGCCGACCGTGCGCTGGGCGTTGGGCACCTGGAAATGCTGCCTGACGCCGACAATGCGCCACCCGGTACGCTGCTTAGCGTCGACGATGCGGGTTGGAATATCGCCACGGCGGAAGGGGCGGTGCGGATCGGGGGCTGGTTCACCGCCGAAGGCGAGCTGACGGCGGGGGAAGCGCTGGCGCAGCTGCACGGTTTGACGGTGGGCGAGCCGTTACCGTTGCTTGATCCTTCGCAGGCGAAACGATTGGAGGAGCGACAGGCGGCCGGTGGGCATCATGCGGCCTTCTGGCAACCGCGATTGGCGCAGTTTGCCCCGGCGGCGTTCCCGGTGGCCTGGCAGCGCGAAGCCCGGCCGGCATGGCAGGCTACGGCCTGGCAACACGCGGGCAAGATCGAGGTTGAAGCGGTGTTGACCGGGCTGGCGCTGTATCTGGGATTGATGGGCGGCGAAAGTGATTTCCAACTTGGCTGGCTGAACGCGACGGACGACGTCATCGGCGAACCGGGCCAGGTTTGGACACTGCCGCTGCAGATCTCGCTGAATCCGACGCTGGGTTTCGCCGAGGCGCAGGTGCAGATGCGACGCGAATGGCAGCAGGCGCGCGCGCGTCGCGCCTACCATCCGGCATTGCTCGGCCTGGACACGCGTTCGCGCGCCTGGTCAACCGTCGTGACGCTATTGCGCCGCGACACCTCGCCGGGATTCGACGACAGTCAGGAGGGCGCAGCGGCGGTGAAACGCTCCGGCGCTCGGGCAGTGCTGCAAATCTGTGAAAGCAACGCCGCTTTCCGTTGGGTGTACGACAGCGCCGCGGTGGGGGACGAGCAGATGCTGCGTGCCGCGCAGCATCTGCTATTGCTGCTCCGGCAGGCCGCTGCGGCGCCGAATGCGCCGGTGCGAGGCGATCGTTTACTGAGCCAGGCGGAGCGAGAGCTATTGCTCAACGTGCGCAACCGCACGCACCGGGCTTTCCCGCAGGCGTCGAGCGTGTCGGCCCTGTTTGAAGCGCAGGCGCGGCGTACGCCGACGGTGCCGGCGCTGTCTCAGGGGGCGATGTCGCTGAGCTATGCGGAATTGAACGCGCGCGCCAACCGGCTGGCGCATTACCTGACGGCACGCGGCGTAGGGCCGGAAAGCCGCGTAGCGGTCTGCGCCGCGCGCAGCCCGGAGATGATCGTCGCACTGCTGGCGATCCTGAAAGCCGGCGGCGCCTATGTGCCGCTGGATCCGGCTTATCCCGCTGAGCGTCTGCACTATATCGTGCAGGACTGCGCGCCGGCGCTGCTGTTGGCGGATAGTACCGGCCGCGCCGCGCTGGGGGCGGTAGCAGCGCCGTTGTTGGCGCTGGAAGACGCGCTGCCAGAGCAGGATCACGACCTGCCGCCGCGCGCGCAGCCAGGCAGCCTGGCGTATGTGGTTTACACCTCGGGCTCGACCGGCAAACCGAAAGGGGTAATGGTGGAGCAGGCGCACCTGATCAACCTGATCATGTGGCACTGCGAAGCGACCGGTTTGCAGGCTGGCGAGCGAACGACCAGCATGGCCGGGTTGGGTTTTGACGCCAGCGTTTGGGAAATCTGGCCGACGTTGACGCAGGGGGCGACGCTGCTGCTGCCGCCGGCAGAGGCGGCGGGCAATGGCGAAGCGCTGCTGCAATGGTGGCGTGGCAGCGGTGTGCAGGTCGGGTTTATGGTGACGCCGCTGGCTGAGATCGCACTGATGGGCGAGATGCCTGCCGATCTGCGGATGCTGCTGATCGGCGGCGACAGCATTCGCCGCTGGCCGCTGCCGGCGCCGCCTGGTGTAACCATTGTGAATAACTATGGGCCGACGGAGACGACCGTGGTAGCGACTTCGGGCGAGCCGGCGGTCGGTACGGCGATGCCGTCTATCGGCCGGCCTATCGCCAACGGCCGGGCGTACTTGCTGGATGACGATGGCCAGCCGGTACCGCTGGGCGCCGTGGGTGAACTGTATATCGGCGGCGCGCAGGTGGCGCGCGGTTACCTGAACCAGCCGGCGCTGACGGCGGAGCGTTTCCTGGCCGATCCTTTCGCGCCGGGCGGCCGCATGTACCGCACCGGCGATCTGGCGCGCTATATGCCGGATGGCAGCCTGGAGTATCTGGGCCGCAACGATCTGCAGGTAAAAATTCGCGGCTTCCGCATTGAATGCGGTGAAATCGAGTCGCAGCTGGCTATGCATGCCGCCGTGCGCGACGCGGTGGTGGATGCGCTCACGGATGGCGAAGGCGACAAACGTCTGGTGGCCTGGGTCGTGCCGCAGCCGGAGGCGGAGCGTGAGGCGCTGGCGCAGACGTTGCGCCGGGCACTCGCTACAACGTTGCCGGATTATATGGTGCCGACGGCCTTTGTGTGGCTGGAGGCGCTGCCGCTGTCGCCGAACGGCAAACTGGATCGGCGCGCGTTGCCGGTACCGGCGCCGGATGCCGCCATGCGCGAAGCCTATGTCGAGCCACAGGGGGAAACCGAAACGCTGCTGGCTCAGATTTGGCAGGGGTTGCTGAGCGTTGAACGCGTGGGGCGTCACGACAACTTCTTCGAGTTGGGCGGCCATTCGCTGCTGGCGGTGAAGCTGATGGCGCAGCTGCGCCAGGCCGGGCTGTCGGCGAGCGTTCAGGCGCTGTTCTCCACGCCAACGCTGTCGGCTCTGGCGCAAACGCTGGTGTCGCAGCAGCGGATTCAGGTGCCGGAAAACGTGATTGCGCCGGGCTGCCGTGCAATCACGCCGCAGATGCTGCCGCTGGCCGATCTGACTCAGGCGGAGATCGATCAGATCGTCGACGGTGTGGAGGGGGGCATCGACAACGTACAGGATATCTACGCCCTTTCCCCGTTGCAGGAAGGGATCTTGTTCCACCACATGCTGGCGGAAGAGGGCGACCCCTACCTGCTGTCGGCACTGCTGCGTTTCGACAGCCGGGCGCGTTTCGATCGCTGGCTGGCGGCGATGCAGCAGGTGGTGGAGCGTCATGACATTTTGCGCACGGCCTTTGTCGGTGCGGGGCTGTCCGAACCGGTACAGGTCGTCTGGCGTCGGGCGCGTTTAGCGGTGATCGAGCTGGCGCTGGATCCGGCCGAGGGGCCGGTCGGCCGTCAGCTGGAAGCGCGCTTCGACCCCCGACGGATCCGGCAGGATCTGACGCGGGCACCGCTGCTGTATTACGTTATCGCCGAAGAGAGCGACGGCAGCTGGTACGTCTTGCAGCAGTGGCACCACCTGATTGGCGACCACTCGACGCTGGCGATGATGGGAGAAGAAGTCAACGCCATTCTGGCCGGGCGCGGCGATACGCTGGGCTGCGCGCAGCCGTTCCGCAATGCGGTGGCGCAAGCGCGTTTGGGGCTCAGCGAACAGGAACATGAGCGTTTCTTCCGCGGCATGCTGGCGGATATCGACGAACCGGTGCTGCCGTTCGGGCTCGGCAACGTACACGGCGACGGACAGTGCGCCAATACCGGCCGTCTGGCGCTGGCGCCTACGCTGAATGCCGGCCTGCGTCGACAGGCGAAGCGATTGGGCGTCAGCCTGGCCAGCCTGTGTCATCTGGCCTGGGCGCAGGTGCTGGCGCGCACCAGCGGGCGTGATGCCGTGGTGTTCGGCACGGTGCTGCTGGGCCGCATGGAATCGGGCGAAGGCGCCGACCGGGCGCTGGGGCTATTCATCAATACGCTGCCGCTGCGGCTGGATATGGACGGGCGCAGCGTTGAGGCGTCGGTGCGGCAGGCGCATGCGCGCCTGAGCGGCTTGCTGGCGCATGAGCACGCCTCGCTGGCGTTGGCGCAGCGCTGCAGCGGCGTGAAAAGCGGTGCGCCGCTGTTCAGTGCGCTGCTGAACTACCGCCACAACGACGGGGAAGCCTTGGCGCTGCCGGAAGGGGTCAGCCTGATCGGCGCGGACGAACGCACCAACTACCCGTTCGTGCTGTCGGTGGACGACGGCATGGATTCGCTGGCGTTGACGGCGCAGGTCATCGACCCCATTGAAGCCTCGCGGGTGTGCCGCTATATGCAACAGGCGTTGACCGCTCTGGTGAATGCGCTGGAACACACGCCGGAAATGCCGGTGCGTGAACTGTCGATTCTGCCGGACGACGAGTACGCCTTGCTGATCAATGGTTGGAACGCAACGGCACAGCCTTATCCGCAGGACGTTTGCCTGCATGGGCTATTTGAAGCGCAGGTGCGCCGCACGCCGGACGCCGTGGCGCTGGTTTGCGGCGACGCCGAACTGAGCTACGCCCAACTGAACGCGCAGGCCAATCGCCTGGCGCACGCGCTGATGCAGCGCGGCGTCGGGCCGGATTGCCGGGTGGCGGTGTGCGCCGAGCGCAGCCTGGCGATGGTGACGGCATTGTTCGGCATCCTCAAGGCCGGCGGCGCCTATGTGCCTCTGGATCCGGCTTATCCGGGCGAACGTCTGCACTATATCCTGCAGGACGCCGATCCGGTGCTGCTGCTGGCGGACGCCGCCGGCCGCGCGGCGCTGGGCGAACACGCGGTGCCGCTGCTGGCGCTGGATGAACCGTTGCCGGACGATCTGAACGCCGATAACCCGGCGCCGCGCGCGCAGCCCAATCATTTGGCCTACGTGATTTATACCTCCGGCTCGACCGGAAAACCGAAAGGCGCGATGAATGAGCATCGCGGCATCGTTAACCGCCTGATCTGGATGCAGCAGGCTTATGGGTTGACGCCGGCGGATACGGTGCTGCAGAAAACGCCGTTCGGCTTCGACGTCTCGGTGTGGGAATTCTTCTGGCCGTTGATGTATGGCGCGCGCCTGGTGATGGCGCGCCCGGAAGGCCACAAGGATCCGGAGTACCTGAGCCGCGCCATTGAACAGTATGGCGTGACAACGCTGCACTTTGTGCCGTCGATGCTGCAAAGCTTCCTGCTGTATGAAGGCGCGAGCCGCCGTTGTGGGCAGGTGGTGCGCGTCATGTGCAGCGGCGAGGCGCTGCCCGCCTCGCTGGTGGCGGAGTTCTACCGCCAGATGCCGCATGTCGAGTTGCATAACCTCTATGGTCCGACCGAAGCGGCGGTGGACGTGACCGCCTGGCACTGCACCCGCCAACCCGGGCTGGTGTCGGTGCCCATTGGGCGGCCGGTGGCCAATACGCGGATCTATCTGCTTGATGAACAAGGGCAGCCGGTGCCGCTGGGGGCGGTTGGCGAGCTGTATATCGGCGGCATCCAGGTAGCGCGCGGCTATTTCAACCGGCCTGAACTGACAGCGGAGCGCTTCCTGGTCGATCCGTTCGATGCCGGCCACGGCGGCCGCATGTACCGCACCGGCGACGTGGCCCGCTACCTGCCGGACGGCAATATCGAGTATCTGGGCCGCAACGATCAGCAGGTGAAGATCCGCGGTTTCCGTATCGAATGCGGCGAGATAGAGGCGGCGCTGGCCGCGCATCCGCAGGTGCGCGAAGCCGTGGTGGATGCGCGCGGCGGCGACGGCGGCGAGAAACGCCTGATCGCCTGGGTGGTGCCGCAGCCAGGTGCCGATGAGGCGTCGCTGGCGGAGGTGCTGCGCCGGCATTTGGCCGACAAACTGCCGGATTACATGGTGCCGGCCGCTTGCGTGCTGCTGGAGGCGCTGCCGCTGTCACCAAACGGCAAGCTCGATCGCCGCGCATTGCCCGACCCGTCGGGCGAGGCCTATCGTCGTGAAGCCTACGAGGCGCCGCTGGGGGACGTCGAGCAGCGTCTGGCTGCGCTGTGGGAAGAACTGCTGGGCGTGGATCAGGTTGGCCGCAACGACAGCTTCTTCGCCCTGGGCGGCCATTCGTTGTTGGCGGTGCGTTTGGCCAACCGCCTGCAGCAAAGCGGGTTGCCGCTGTCGCTGCAGGCGCTGTTCGCCAACCCGGTCCTGCAGGCGCTGGCGCGCCAGATCACGCAGGCGGAAAGCCTGCCGCCGATTCTGCCTGCGCCGCGCGATGCGGCCTTACCGCTGTCGTTCGCTCAGCAGCGCCTGTGGTTCCTGACCCAACTGGACGGCATGAGCGAAATTTACCACATGCCGCTGGCGCTGCGGCTGCGTGGGCCGCTGAATCTGGCCGCCTGGCAGAGCAGCCTCGACGCGCTTTATGCGCGCCACGACGCGTTGCGTACCGTCTTTATCAGCCGCGACGGCCAGCCGCAGGCGCTCATTTTGCCGATCGCCGGTTTGCCGCTGACGATCCACGATCTGCGCGGTGACGCGGATGCGCAGGCGCGTGCCGCCATGCTGATACGGGAAGAGGCTGCGGCGCCCTTTGATCTGGCCGGGGGCCCGCTGTTGCGCGCCAGCCTTATCCGGCTGAGCGACGAGGAACAGCTGTTCACGTTGACCTGCCACCACATCATTTCCGATGGTTGGTCGAACGGCATATTGCTGCGGGAGCTGGGTGCGTTGTATGGCGCGTTGTGTCGCGGCGAACCATCGCCGCTGCCGCCGCTGGCGTTGCAATACGCGGATTACGCCCACTGGCAGCGGCAATGGCTGCAGCCGGCGCGGTTGTCGAAGCAGGCCGATTATTGGCGCCAGACGTTGGGCGATGCGCCAGCGCTGTTGACGCTGCCGACCGACCGTCCGCGCCCGGCGGTGCAGTCATTCGCCGGGGATCGGGTGGCCGTCTCGCTCGATGCCGAACTGACTGCAGCGCTGAGGCAATTCAGCCTGCGTCAGGGATGCACGCTGTTCATCACGCTGTTGACGGCGTGGAGCGTCGTGCTGTCCCGTTTGTCGGGGCAGCGCGATCTGGTGATCGGCACGCCGGAGGCCAACCGTCGCCGGCTGGAAACGGAGCCGATGATCGGCTTCTTCGTCAGCACCTTGGCGCTGCGCATCGATCTGTCCGACGATCCGGATTTGTCGACGTTGGCGCTGCGCGTGCGCGATACGCTGCTGGCGGCGCGCGATCATGGCGATCTGCCTTTCGAGCAGGTGGTTGAACAGGTGAACCCGCCGCGTCATCGTGGCCATACTCCGTTGTTCCAGGTGATGCTGAGCTGGCAGGACGGTTCGGTGCACGACATCGGCCTGCCGGGGCTGCAGGCGGAAGCGATCGATGCCGGCTATGCCGCGGCGAAATATGACATGACGCTGGATCTGACCGAGATCGGCGAAGAGATCGCCGGTTCGCTGTATTACGCCACCGCGCTGTTCGATCGTGAAACCGCCGAGCGCTACGGGATCTATCTGCGCCAGGTGTTGCAGAGCATCGCGTTGGCGGCGCCGCAGCCGGTTTCGCAGCTTGCGCTGTTGCCGCAGAACGAACGGCAGCGGTTGTTGCATGGCTGGAACCGGACGCCGGACGAACCGCGGGCGGATCTCTGCCCGCACCATCACCTGGAGCGGCTGGCGCTGCGCACGCCAGAGGCGATCGCCGTGGTGTGCGGAGAAGAACGCCTCAGCTATCGGGCGCTCAATGAACGAGCCAACGCGTTGGCGCAGGTGTTGATCGCGCGCGGCGTCGGGCCCGATCGTCTGGTGGCGCTGTGTGCGGAGCGCAGCACGCCGATGCTGGTCGGGTTGCTGGCGATCCTGAAAGCGGGCGGCGCCTATGTGCCGCTCGATCCGGCTTATACCGGCGAACGTCTGGAGTACATTTTACACGATGCCCGGCCGGTGTTGCTGCTGGCCGACGCCGCAGGGCGTTCGGCGCTGAGCGGGGCTGATGTGCCGACGATGGCGCTGGAGGAAGACTGGGGCACCGAGGCCGCCAATCCGCAGGTTGCGGGGCTGACGGCGGCCAATCTGGCCTATGTGATCTATACCTCCGGATCGACCGGTAAGCCGAAAGGCGTGATGGTGGAACACCGTCAGGTTGAGCGCCTGTTTACCGCGACCGACGCCGGTTTCGGCTTTGACGCCGGGGATGTCTGGTGTCTGTTCCACTCGTTCGCCTTCGATTTCTCGGTATGGGAAATCTGGGGCGCGTGGCGCCACGGCGGCCGGTTGGTGATCGTGCCGCAGGAAACGGCGCGCTCTGCCCCCGCGTTCTATCAGTTGGTTTGTCACCAGGGCGTGACGGTGCTGAATCAGACGCCAAGCGCCTTTAAAGCGTTCATTCAAGCTCAGGACGACACGCCGCATCGGCTGCGCTACATCGTCTTCGGCGGCGAAATGCTGAATCCGGCCGATCTGGCGCCGTGGTATGCCCGTAATCGGCCGGACGCGCCGCGGTTAATCAATATGTACGGCATAACGGAAACGACGGTGCACGTCACCTACCGGGAAATGTCTCCTGCGGACATCACCGGCAGCGGCAGCCCGATCGGCCGCCGCATCCCGGATCTGCGCCTGTATCTGCTTGACGAACACGGTCAGCCGGTGGCGCAGGGCGCAGTGGGTGAGCTGTATGTCGGCGGGCTGGGCGTGGCGCGCGGCTACCTGAATCGGCCGGAGCTGAATGCGCAACGTTTCCTCGACGATCCTTTCGTGGCGGGAGAACGGATGTATCGTGCCGGCGATCTGGCGCGCTATCTGCCGAACGGTGAGCTGGAGTACCTGGGGCGCAACGACCAGCAGGTGAAAATTCGCGGTTTCCGCATTGAGTGCGGTGAGGTGGAGGCGGCGCTGCTGGACCATCCTGAGGTCCGCAGCGTGGCGGTTGACGCCTGGCAGGACAACGGCGGCGACAAACGTTTGGTGGCCTGGGCGGTGCCGGGCGAAGAGGGAGATCGGGAAACGCTGGCGCTGCGGCTGCGCCAGCATCTGGCCGGCCGTCTGCCGGACTATATGGTGCCGACGGCCTTTGTGTGGCTGGACGCGTTGCCGCTGACCACCAACGGCAAACTGGACAAACGCGCGCTGCCGGCGCCTGAGCTGGGGGCCGCCGCGCGCGCCGTTTATGAAGCGCCGGCCAATGAACGAGAACGCCTGCTGGCGTCCATCTGGCGTCAGTTGCTGAATGTTGAACGCGTAGGTCGTCATGATGATTTCTTCGCTCTGGGCGGACATTCGCTGCTGGCGGTACAGTTGGCCAATCGGGTACAGCAGGCCGGCTGGCGGCTGCCGCTGTCGGCGCTGTTCGCTGCGCCGGTGTTGCAGGCGCTGGCGCAGTGGCTGGAACGGGAGGGGGCGGCGCAGCCGACGGCCATCGTGCCGACCCCACGTCACGACGCATTGCCGTTGTCGTTTGCCCAGCAGCGGCTGTGGTTCCTGAGCCAAATGGGCGGGATCGGCGAGACTTACCATATCCCTCTGGCGTTGCGCCTTGACGGCGACCTGGATGCGCCGGCGTTCCAACGCAGCCTCGACGCGCTGTATGCCCGCCACGAAGCCTTGCGCAGCGTGTTTGTTTGTCAGGATGGGCAACCTCAGGTGCGGATCTTGCCGGAGGCGGCCATGCCGCTGGCGCATCACGACTTGCGCGGCGAGCGTCATGCGGAGCAACGTTTGCACGCGCTAGCCGAAACGGCGATGAAAGCGCCGTTCGATCTGGAAAGGGGGCCGCTGGTGCGGGCTTGCTTACTGCAAGTGAGCGAGCGGCGGCATCTGTTCCTGCTGACCTGCCACCATATCGTTTCCGACGGCTGGTCTACCGGGATCCTGATGCGGGAGTTGAGCGCATTGTATGGCGCCTTCCAACGCGGTGAACCGTCTCCGCTGCCGCCGCTGGCGGTGCACTATGTCGATTATGCCGTTTGGCAGCGCCAGTGGCTGACGCAGGAACGGTTGGCCGAGCAGGCGGCGTTCTGGCGCCAGACGCTGGGCGATGCGCCGGCGCTGCTGACGCTGCCGACCGATCGGCCGCGTCCGGCGATGCAGTCGTTCGCCGGCGGTGAGGTGCCTCTGGTTATCGACGCGGCGCTCACCGACGCGCTGCGGCGGTTGAGCCGCCAATACGGCGGCACGCTGTTCATGACGGTGCTGGCCGCCTGGAGTTTGGTGTTGTCCCGCATGGCCGGCCAACCGCAGGTGGTGATTGGCACCCCGGAGGCCAACCGCAGCAGGCTGGAAATCGAACCGCTGGCCGGCTTCTTCGTTAGCACGCTGGCGATGCATGTCGATCTGCGCGGTGAGCCGACGCTGAAAATCTTGCTCGAACGCGTGCGCGAGACGGTATTGGCGGCGCGGGAAAACGGCGATCTGCCGTTTGAACAGGTGGTGGAGGTGGTCAATCCGCCGCGCCAGCTGGACGCGACGCCGCTGTTCCAGGTGATGCTGGCCTGGCAGGACGGCTCGGTGCGCGATATCGCATTGCCGGGCCTGCAAACGACGGATGCCGGGCTGAGCTATGACGTCGCGAAATTCGACATGACGCTCGAGTTGGCGGAAAGCGGCAGCGGCATTGTCGGCTCGTTGAACTACGCCAGCGCCTTGTTCGATCGCGACACGGCGGTGCGCTTCGGCGCGTATCTGCAGCAGGCGCTGCGAGCGATGGCGGCGGATCTTGACCAGCCGGCGGCGCGCGTCGATCTGCTGCCTGCGGCTGAACGCCAGCTGCTGCTGCACGAGTGGAACCGCACCGAGCGGGCGTATCCGGCCCAGGCGTGCGTGCATCAACTGTTCGACGAGCAGGCGCGGCGCACGCCGCAGGCGACGGCGTTGGTCGATGGCGAGCAGCTTATCTGCTACGCGCAGTTGGCGGAGCACGCCAATCGGCTGGCCTGGCGCCTGATTAAGGCGGGCGTGGAGCCCGGCCAGCGCGTGGCGGTCCGGTTTGAGCGCAGCGCCGCCCTGGTGATCGCCCAATTGGCGATCCTTAAGGCCGGTGCTGCCTATGTGCCGGTTGATCCGCAGCTGCCGGCCGGCCGCCAGAACTGGATCATCGCCGACAGCGGTGCAGTACTGTTGCTGAATGGCGGCGAGGACGACGCGCAGATCGGCGTCGGCGTCGCTCGTCTGCCTCAAAGCGATGACGCGGACCTGCCGTCCGATGCGCCGATATTGGCGAACAACAGTCTGGATCTGGCCTACATCATGTACACCTCCGGCTCAACCGGTAAGCCGAAAGGCGTGATGGTGCCGCATCAGGGGATCAACCGACTGGTGATCAATAACGGTTATGCGGAGTTCAGCGACTCGGATCGTATCGCTTTCGCCATCAACCCGGCGTTCGATCCGGCGACGCTGGAAGTTTGGGGAGCCTTGCTGAACGGCGCCGCGCTGGTGGTAGTGCCGCCGGCGGTCTTGCTGGATGCCTCGGCGTTCGCCGATTTGCTGACGCGCCAGGCGATTACGGTGCTGGTGCTGCCGACCTCGCTGTTCAATCAGCATGCGCACAGCATTCCCGCGACGTTAGCGGGGCTGAAATACCTGATCAGCGGCGGCGAAGCGGCGGATCCTCATGCCTATACCCGGGTGCTGAAGGAGGGGGGCCGGGTGCAGCTGATCAACGGATACGGCCCGACGGAAGCCACCACTGCCGCTACCTCGGCGCACATCACCGTGGCGGCGGGGCGGCACCGTTTGCCGATTGGCCGGCCGATCGGTAATACGCGGGTGTATCTGCTGGACGAACATCGCCAGCCGGTGCCGCTGGGCGCGATCGGCGAGCTGTATATCGGCGGCGTGGGCGTGGCGCTGGGTTACCTTAATCGCGAAGACCTCACGGCCGAGCGTTTCCTGGCGGATCCGTTTAACGAGGGAGGCCGCATGTATCGCACCGGCGATTTAGCGCGCTATCTGCCGGACGGCAACCTCGATTACTGCGGACGCAACGATCAGCAGGTGAAGATCCGCGGCTTCCGCATCGAGTGCAGCGAGATTGAAGTCCTGCTGGAAACGCACCCGGCGGTGCGCGAAGCGGTGGTTGACGTGCGCGGTGCGCATCCTGCGTTGATCGCCTGGATCGTGCCGCAAGCCGAGGCCGAGGGCCGCGATCTGACCGACGAGCTGCGGCGTCATTTGGCGGCGCAGCTGCCGGACTATATGGTGCCGGCGGCCTGTCTGATGCTTGCCGACTTGCCGTTGACCCCGAATGGTAAAGTGGATCGCCGCGCGTTGCCGACGCCACAGGCCGGCGACTTTGCGCGCGTGGGCCATGAAGCGCCTCAGGGCGACACGGAAACCCTGTTGGCGGCGATCTGGGGTGAATTGCTCGGTCTGCCGAATGTCGGCCGACATGACAATTTCTTCGAGTTGGGCGGGCATTCGCTGCTGGCGGTGAAACTGATCGCGGAGCTGCGTCGCTGCGGCCTGACGGCGAACGTGCAAACGCTGTTTACCGCCCCGACGCTGGCCTCGCTGGCGGAGGCGCTGGAGGCGCGCTGCGAAATCGAGATCCCCGAGAACCTGCTGCGGCCTGATAGCGCGCGCATCACGCCTGAGTTGCTGCCGCTGGCCTCGCTGAACCAGGTTGAGATCGACAGCATCGTGGCGCGCGTGCCGGGCGGGGTGGCCAACGTGCAGGATATCTATGCGTTGTCACCGTTGCAGGAGGGGATTCTGTTCCACCACCTGTTGGCGGAACGGGGCGATCCGTACCTGCTGTCTACGCTGTTGCGCTTTGAGAACCGCGAGCGTCTGGATCGTTGGCGGGCCGCGATGCAACAGGTGATCGATCGCCACGACATTCTGCGCACGGCGTTCATCAGTGAGGCGATCCGCGAGCCGGTACAGGTCGTTTGGCGCGCCGCCGCGCTGCCGTGGACTGAGCTGACGCTCGATCCGGCGCAGGGGGCGATTGGCGATCAACTGCTGGCGCGCTTCGATCCGCAGCATGCGCGTCTGGATCTCAGCCGTGCGCCGCTGCTGAACGTCGTGGTGGCGCAAGATAGCGATGGCGGCTGGTGGATGCTGCAGCAATGGCATCATTTGGTGGGGGATCATTCCACGGCGGCATTGATCGAAGAAGAGATCGCCGCGATCCTCGCCGGCAAAGGCGCCGAGCTGGGCGCCGCGCCGCCGTTCCGCAATGCGGTGGCGCAGGCGCGTTTGAGCGTCAGCGCGCAAGAACATGAAACCTTCTTCCGCGCCATGCTGGCGGACATCGAAGAGCCGGTGCTGCCGTTCGGGCTCGGCAACGTGCGCGGCGATGGCAAGGGCGTCACCACGGCGCACCAGCCTATCGACAAGGCGCTGAACGAACGTCTGCGGCATCAGGCCAAACGGTTGGGCGTGAGCCTGGCCAGCCTGTGCCATTTGGCCTGGGCGCAGGTCTTGGCCCGCACCAGCGGCCACGACCGCGTGGTGTTCGGTACCGTGCTGCTGGGACGCATGCAGGTGGGGGAAGGCGCCGAGCGAGCGATGGGGCTGTTTATCAATACCTTGCCGCTGCGCCTCGACATCGGCGATGACGATGTGGCGACGGCGGCGCGCCAGGCCCACGCGCGGCTGAGCGGGTTGCTGCAGCATGAGCACGCGCCGCTGGCGCTGGCGCAGCGCTGCAGCGGCGTGGCGGCGGGGATGCCGCTGTTCAGCGCGTTGCTCAACTATCGCCACAACAACGGCAGCGAGCTGGTGTTGCCGGAAGGCATGACGCTGTTGAGCGCGCAGGAGCGCACCAACTATCCGTTCGTCCTGTCGGTGGAAGACGGCGGCGACTCTCTGGGGCTGACGGCGCAGGTCAGCGAACCGGTGCCGGCGGCGAGGATCTGCGGCTATATGCAACAGGCGCTGGCCTCATTGGCGCAGGCGTTGGAAAGCCAGCCGACCCTGCCGGCGAGCGAGCTGGAGATCCTGCCGCCGTCTGAGCGCCGGCTGCTGCTGGAGGAATGGAATCAGACGACGGCGCCTTATCCGGCAGAGCTTTGCGTGCATCAGCTGTTTGAACGCCAGGCGCAGCGTGCGCCGCAGGCTGTCGCGATCGTGCAAGGCGACCGTCGGATCGGCTATGCGGCGTTGAATGCCCAGGCTAACCGGCTGGCGCATGCTCTGATCGCCCACGGCATTCAACCGGGCGAGCGCGTGGCGACGCGTCTGACGCGCAGCATCGATCTGGTGGCGACGCAACTGGCGATCTTCAAGGCCGGCGCGGTGTATGTACCTATCGACCCGCAGCTGCCAGCGGCGCGTCAGCAGTGGATCCTGGAGGACAGCGGCGCGCGCCTTATCGTCGGTGAAGCGACGGACGGGGATACCTTGCCGCTGCTGCGGCCGGCAATCTCCGGCGGTGACGAGAACGACCCGGCGCTGTCGCTGTCGAGCGCTGAGGTGGCATACATCATGTACACGTCCGGCTCCACAGGGCTGCCTAAAGGCGTGATGACGCCGCACCAGGGCATCACTCGGTTGGTGATCAACAACCGTTATGCGGCGTTCGATGCGACCGAACGGGTGGCTTATGCCGCTAACCCGGCCTTCGACGCCGCGACGATGGAGGTGTGGGCGGCGTTGTTGAACGGCGGCGAACTGGTGGTGATCCCGGCGGAAACCGTGATGGATGCGGCGCGCTTGAGCGCCGCATTGACGCAGCATCGCGTGACGACGCTGTTCCTGACGACCGCGTTGTTCAATCAGTATGTGTACAGCATGGGCGCGACGCTCGCCCAGCTGCGCTATCTGATCTGCGGTGGGGAAAAGGAGGAGCCGAGCGCCTTCGAACGCCTGCTGCAGGAAGCGGGGCCGGTACAGCTGATCCATGCCTATGGGCCGACGGAAGCGACGACCTTCGCCACGACGGCGGCGATTGCCGAGGTGCAAGGCGCCATGCGTTTGCCGATCGGTAAACCGATCGGCAACACCCGCGCCTATGTGCTGGATGCGCGCGGCCGACCGGCGCCGCTGGGCGTGATTGGCGAGCTGTATATCGGCGGCGTCGGCGTGGCGCTGGGGTACCTCAACCGGCCGGAACTGACCGCGGAACGTTTTCTGAACGATCCGTTTAACCCGGGCGGGCGCATGTATCGTACCGGCGATCTGGTGCGTTACCGGGCGGACGGCAACCTCGAGTATCAGCGACGCAACGATCGTCAGGTGAAAATTCGCGGCTTCCGTATCGAGATGGGAGAGATAGAGGCGCGCCTGGCGGCGCACCCGGCGGTGAACGAAGCGGTGGTCGATGCCTGCTGCGTCGGTGCGGATACGCGGTTGATCGCCTGGATCAGCGTGCGTGAGAACGTGGCGAGCGACGGGTTGGCCGGTGAGCTGCGTCAGCACCTGGCGGCGCAGCTGCCGGACTATATGCTGCCTGCGGCCTTTGTCTGGCTGGCGGCGATGCCGCTGACGCCAAACGGCAAGATTGATCGGCGGGCTCTGCCGGCGCCGGAGATGGCCGCCGCCGCAGGCGAAGCCTACGAAGCGCCGCGCGGCGATACCGAGACGCTGTTGGCGCAGGCGTGGGCGGAGTTGCTGGGGCTGCCGCAGATCGGCAGACACGACAACTTCTTCGAACTGGGCGGCCATTCGCTGCTGGCGGTCCGTCAGGCCAGCCTGGCGCAGCAGTGGGGGATCGCACTGCAGGTACAGGCGATCTTTGACCACCCGGTGCTGGCGGATCTGGCGGCGCATGTCGAGCAGCGCACGGGCGGACAGCCGCTCAGGGCATTGCCGGCGCGCCGCAGCGGCCAGCGCCCGCCGGTCTTCTTCATGCCGACCGGTTATGGCGATCACTCCTATGTTTATGAGATAGCCAAAGAGATCGATGCGGACTTCCCGATTTATGCCGTGCCGTGGCCAGAGATGACCGACACGCCGCCGGCAACGATGGAGGCGATGGCGGAGATCGTTGCCGGCGTCATCCGGCAGGTGCAAACCAGCGGGCCGTATCACCTGTTCGGTTACTCTTCGGGCGGGATCTTGACCTACATGGTGGCGGAACGGCTGCAGGCGGAGGGGGAAGAGGTGGCGCTGGTGGGCCTGCTCGACACCCTGCG
Organism: Serratia sp. CY47444; assembly: GCF_052168635.1. Taxonomy (NCBI): domain Bacteria; kingdom Pseudomonadati; phylum Pseudomonadota; class Gammaproteobacteria; order Enterobacterales; family Yersiniaceae; genus Serratia; species Serratia sp. CY47444. Next base: position 143,775 of record NZ_JBJNMH010000004.1, on the reverse strand, counting down.
GCCGCAGCAGGCGATGCGCGATGCGACACAGCTATTCCTCAGTTGGCTGGAGGTGGAACATCCGACGCTGGAGGCGCCGCTGTTCTCCCGCCTGCAGCCGCTGTCGGTGGAGGAGGCGTTGGCCGTGCTGCACGGCCAGGGCATCAGCACTTACCTCGACGATCCGCTGAAGGAAGCCGCGTTATGGCGCAAGCGTTATCACTATGCGACCCTGGTCGGCGCCAGCGTCATCCGGCCGCTCGGCCTTAATCTGCACCTGTTTAAAGCGGTGGAGGAGATGCCCGGCTTGCTGAACGACGATCTGGAAGCCTACTGGCAGCGCATCAAGCCGGCGGGTTACAACCGCCGCGACGGCTCGGCACTCGGCTGGGAGGGGCATTTGCCGGCGTCGGCGGTGACGGTCAACCTGGTTGATGGCGATCATGTCACCATGATGTCGGAAGCCGTGAACCGGCGCGGCTTAGGGGAGCGCATCAGCGCCGTGCTGAATTCGCTCGTCCGACGCTGACCGCGTTGCTTGTCAATGAAGCCCTCGCAGGAGGGCTTTTTTTTACCCGTTGGCGGCTGTTTTGACGAGTTCCACCACCAGCGGTGAAAGCTCGCCGCGCAGCGCGGCGCGTTCCGACTGGAACAGCGTGGCGACGTAAAAACGCCGGCCCGGCAGTTCGATGGCGCGCACGTCGCCTTCGCTGTCGTGGCCGCTGATGATCAGCGGGAAGCGCTCAAGATCGGCGACGAATTCCGGATTCACGCCGAAGTTGCAGTGGTAGCCTTCATGGGTGTTCAGGCTGCCGTAGGCCTGTGCGACGCGGGTGTCGGGCTGAAAAACGATGTCGCCGGTTTTTTCCACCAGCGAGCAACTCAGCGGGGCGATCACCAGCCGGCCACCGCTGTCGGTTTCCGCATGGCCGGCGTCGTGCCAGCCCATCACGTTGCGGGCGTATTCGACGATGGCGTATTGAAAACCACCGCAGGAGCCGAGGAACGGCACGTCGTTTTCCCGCGCATGACGGATCGCCATAAAGGCGCCGTCGTCGTAACGATACGGGCTGCCTGGCACCACCCAGATGGCGTCGAAATTTTGCAGCGTTTCGGGGGAGATCAAGGTTTCGGTCGGTAGCCACTGGGGCTGCACGTCAATATCGAGATGGGCGGCGGTGAGCTGGAGCGCCACGGGGATGGCCTGATGGGCCACGGCTTGCGGGTTGTAATCACCGACCAGAGCAATGCGAACTTGAGCTTTCATCATTTCCGTTCCTGTGCGGGTAAAGAAGGAGATTACAGGAAAGTAGAGTGTCGAGCCGCCGTTTTTTAAAGGTGGCGCACAAAAAAGCCCGGCATTGGCCGGGCTGAAAAAAAAGTCAGTACAGCGAGGGCGCACCAGCCGGTCGGGTTTTGAAACGGCGGTGCAGCCACATGTATTGCTCCGGCGCTCGCATGATCTCTTTCTCGATCACTTTGTTCATGTAAGCCGCCGCCGCCTGTTCGTCGCTGAGTGGATAGTCTTCCAGGGCCGGCTGGATCAGCAGGTCGTAGCCGCGGCCGCCTTCGCGGCGGATCAGCACCACCGGCACCAGCGCCGGGTTGGCCATGCGCGCCAGCATAAAGGTGCCGCTGGTGGTAGCGGCCTGATCGACGGCGAACAGCGGGGCGAATACGCTGCCGCGCGGGCCGTAGTCCTGATCCGGCGCGAACCATACCGCCTCGCCGCGCTTGAGCGCGTGCACCATGCCACGCAGATCTTTGCGGTCGATCATCGCCTTGTTGGAACGCATGCGGCCTTTGGTCTGCGCCCACTCCATCGCTTTATTGTTGTGCGGACGGTACATCGCCATCATCGGCTGGCACAGGCCCATTGCCCGGCCGCCCAGCTCCAGCGACATGAAGTGCACGCCGATCACCAGCACGCCGCGATCGTCGCGCTGCGCCATTTTGAGGTGGTTGATGCCGGAGACGTTGAACCAGCGTTTGACGCGTTTATCCGACCAGAACCAGGCCATGCCGGTTTCCAACAGGCCCATGCCGAGCGATTCGAAGTTGCCCACCACCTTGCGCTCGCGCTGCGCTTCGTCCATCTCGGGGAAACACAGCTCGAGGTTGCGACGAGTGATGGTGACGCGGCGTTTGAGAAATCGCATCGAGGTACGCCCCATCCACACTCCCAGCCGATTGAGCAACGGGTAGGGGAGCTGGACCAGCAGGAACAGCAGGGCGAGGCCGAACCAGGTTAACCAGTAGCGCGGGTGCAGCAAGGCCAGTTGAAATGCTTTGGCTGATTTCATAGAAACTCTTTTTATACGTTAAAAGGGGCAGCAAGCTGTAACGCATATAAAGGTTCCACTCGATAGCGATACGACTACTCAGACACCCAGGTACGGCCAGGGTTTAGTCGGAATTCCATAATTGACTAAACATTTACATTCGAAGGGCGGTTTGCGCTGCTATCAGGCTTCGGAGGGATAGCTGTTGGCCAGCGGAGGCGGCTCTAGGAACGTGTATGTTAACACAGGGTACGGGGTGTGGCGGAAGAGGGGCATGCGAATATTCTCATTCGCGTTGCCCCTGTGTTGACGATTGGCGACGGTTTACAGGCTGGGGAGGATGATGGCGGCGAAAATAGCGACGATCACCAGCCACTTCAGCAGGTAGTAACCACGGCGGTTGCGCGCTTTCAGGCGTTGGCCGGCATCGCGCACTGCGTTGACGTACTTGAAGATGCGGTTGATGCCGCCGGTGCGGTCCTGATCGTCGTTCGGCGAGCTGGCTGCCGACATCAGCGTGGCGCCGACCCAGTGGTTGACCGCCTGCGCCCAGCGCCATTTCATCGGCCGTTCGACGTCGCAAAACAGAATGATGCGCGTCTGATCGGTGGCGTTCTGCGCCCAGTGCACGTAGGTTTCATCAAAGATCACCGCCTCGCCGTCACGCCAACTGTGCTGCTCGCCATCGACCTCGATGAAGCAGCGATCGTCGTTGGGCGTCATCAGCCCCAGATGGTAGCGCACCGAGCCGGCGTAAGGATCGCGGTGTTTACCTAAATGGCTGCCGGGCGGCAGCTCGGCGAACATCGCGGCCTTGACCGACGGGATGCGGTTGAGCAGCTCGACGGTTTTCGGGCACAGCGTTTGCGCCGAAGGGTGGCTGTCGCTGTACCACTTCAGATAAAAACGTTTCCAGCCGCGCTTGAAGAAGGTGTTGAATCCGGCGTCGTTGTGCGACTGCGCCTTTTTGATGTGATCCTGCAAGCGCACGGCTTCCTCGCGGATCACCTGCCAGTTGTCGGTCAGCGTCTGCAGCTCCGGGAAGCCTTTTTCGTCGAAATAGGGCTGTTTGGCGGGCAAACGGGAGAAGCCGGTCATAAACATGTTGATCGGCCCCATAAAGGTGGAGTGATCGAACAGTTGGCGGGTAAGCTTTTGTTTCTCTTTGCCGCGGGAGTGTGCGTAGAGGAAGCTGATGATAAAAATGCCGATAATGATCGCGGCAACCATAGAATCCATCCCTGTTGGTGCTTGTTAAAAATTCGTACAAATTATAGTTTTGTGACAGGAAAAATTTAACTTTTTCGTGCGCTTTCCCCCGCTCATACTGCTTGGTGGCATAAAAAATCAATAAAACCGTTGGTAATAAAATTTTGTATCGATTTTTTTGGTTTTAGTCCTATTCTTAAATCGTTCAAGGGGCATTTCATGCCATCTTGTTTCATGACGAATGGCACGTATCTGAGAAAAGAGGGACTTATGAAGAAATCAATCATTGCCTTGTCTGCACTGCTGCTCGCTTCCCCGGTGTTCGCTGCTGAAACTGCGACCGACACCGCCGCTCACGCCAGCAACGAGGTCGTCGCTGAGGCGCATAAAGGGGCGGATACCGCCAAAGAAAAGCTGCACCAGTCTCAGGACAAGGGTGAAGAGCTGAAGCTGAAAGCCAAGCACGCCGCCGAAGGCAAGAGCGACAGCGTCGGCAGCAAAGTGAGCGAAGGCTCGCAAAAGGCCTGGCACTCCACCAAACAGGGTACGGAGAAGGCTTGGGACAAGACCAAGCAAGGGGCGGAAAGCCTCAAGAACAAAGCGACCGAATAAGGTCTCCGCTTTACCCCAAGGGCCGCGCTGCGGCCTTTTTTATTGCCCGCAAACCAGAGCCTATGCCCCCGCTTTGTCGCCCCGAGTAAAACGTGAGAGTATTCTTCATCGATTGGCGACTCAATCGTAAGCAAGGAGGAAGCTCTATGAGATCCCACTGGGTAAGGCGTTTATTGACACCCTCACCAACCTGGACAGGCAGAGCATCGGTTATCTTGGGTCTGCTGGTGTTTGGGGTGTTGAGCGGGCTGGATAGCCTGGGTGTGGAGTTGGACGGGTGGAAGCGCTCCGTGATGGTCGCGGCCGTGGCGGGTATTTGCTATTTCATTGCCGGATATATTGATAAGCGCATTCCGCGCAAAGCCCCGCCAATGTAGGCATAAATCAGACAAAGAAAAAGGCGCTTATCAAATGAGATAAAGCGCCTTTTCAACACGTTAACTGACTAGTATCAGTTCATGCCGTATTTTTTCAGCTTCTTGCGCAGCGTGCCGCGGTTGATGCCCATCATCAGGGCTGCGCGGGTCTGGTTGCCACGGGTGTATTGCATCACCATGTCCAACAGTGGCTGTTCAACTTCAGCCAGTACCAGCTCATACAGGTCATTTACGTCTTGACCGTTCAGTTGAGCAAAATAGTTCTTCAGTGCTTGTTTAACCGAGTCACGCAGAGGCTTTTGAGTCACCTGATCTTGTGAGTTAACGGTAGAAACGGTCAGTACGTCAGAATTTACGCGTTGTTCGAACATAGTTCTGTCAGCTCTTTTTTTACGCTAAGATTTTCGAAATATGCCTCCAACGCCTCCAGCTGTTCGCTGGCATCCTCTATGGCGTTGAATGTGCGCCGAAACTGGTCATTCGGAGCGTGTTCCTGGAGATACCAGGACACGTGCTTACGAGCAATCCGGAATCCCTTGCCTTGGCCATAAAAGCCGTGCAATTCCCGAATGTGCCCAATCAACAAGCGCTTCACCTCGCCAAGCGGCAGCGGCGGCAGCAACTCCCCAGTGTCCAGATAATGCTGGATTTCCCGGAAGATCCAGGGTCTCCCCTGAGCAGCGCGGCCTATCATCAGGGCATCGGCCCCGGTGTAGTCGAGCACTGCTCTGGCTTTATGCGGGTCAGTAATATCCCCATTCGCGATAATCGGAATGGAAACACTCTGCTTAACTGCCCGAATGCTGTCGTATTCCGCGTTGCCGTTAAACAGACAGGCGCGGGTTCGGCCGTGAATCGTCAGGGCCTGAATACCACAGTCTTCGGCCAGTTGGGCAATCTCTACACAGTTACGATGCTCTGGCGCCCAGCCGGTGCGAATCTTCAGCGTTACCGGCACATCCACTGCGTCAACCACCGCGTGGAGGATCCGTTTAACCAGATCCGGGTACTGCAACAAAGCGGACCCGGCAAGCTTCCGGTTCACTTTTTTGGCCGGGCATCCCATATTGATATCGATGATCTGCGCGCCGCTGGCCACGTTGATACGCGCGGCGGCGGCCATATCATCAGGATCGCATCCGGCAATCTGCACGGAGCGGATCCCTGGTTCATCGCTATGCACCATACGCAGACGCGACTTATCCGTCCGCCACACCTCCGGGTTGGAGGAGAGCATTTCGGATACAGCCATCCCAGCACCCATTGCATGACAGAGGGTTCTGAACGGGCGATCTGTAATACCGGCCATCGGGGCCGCAATCAGGCAATTAGTAAGCTGGTGGTGTCCAATGCGCATAGACAAAGAGTGACCATACTGTGTCCGCAAGGGCGCGTATATTACGCATTTTTGCGTCGAGATGAAAGGCCAAACTTTAACCAATTGGCCCTGTATTAGGGCGAAAAATGCGCTACGCGGCGATTCATAAAAATATTATATATATTTTACAATAAGTTGACGAAAAGTGCTTATTTTGTGTGCGGCAAAATATTCGCCTTTGTGCAGAATATTATCTGCATTCGCCCGCTATTTTTGCTGGTATAGCCTGTCTGGAAGGCGCATTGTCAGGGCGATCCGTCGTTGAACGGCAAAAAATTGCATAAAATTTTGTCTCGTCCGTCTGGCGATCGCCGGACAAAAAAAATCCACCGGCGCAGGGCCGGTGGATGAGGGGGCAATAGACCGTGACGCTTACTTGCGGCGGCCGGTGATACGGCACCACTCTTCGCGCTCGGCGACCGGATCGAGCGTGAACTTCTCTTCGTAGGCTTCCGCTACGCTGCTCGCCTGGCTGGCCAACACGCCGGACAGCCCCAGATGACCGCCGGCCTTCGGCAGGCAACCAATCAGCGGCGCCAGCTCGCGCAGCGGGCCGGCGAGGATGTTGGCGACCACCACGTCCGCCAGCAGGTCCGCCGGCTGGTCTTTCGGCAGATACAGCTCCAGACGCTCTGAAACGCCGTTACGCTGTGCGTTGTCGCGGCTGGCCTGAATGGCCTGGGGATCGATGTCGATGCCGATAGCGCGCGCCGCACCCAGCTTCAGCGCGGCGATTGCCAGGATGCCGGAACCGCAGCCGAAGTCGATGACGGTTTTGCCCGCCAAATCGAGGCCGTCCAGCCACTGCAGACACAGCGCGGTGGTCGGGTGGGTGCCGGTGCCGAACGCCAGGCCCGGATCGAGCATCACGTTAACCGCGTCGGGATCGGGAACGTCGCGCCAGCTCGGGCAGATCCACAAGCGCTCACCGAAGCGCATCGGGTGGAAGTTGTCCATCCACTCGCGCTCCCAGTCCTTGTCTTCCAGCTGTTCTATCTTGTGGCGGAAACCGGCGCCCAGCAGCGGGTGCTGTTCCAGCATCGCCACCACCTCGGCCATATCGGTTTCGGCGTCGTACAGGCCGATCACGTCGGTATCGCCCCACAGCAGGGTTTCACCCGGCAGCGGTTCGAACACCGGGTTGTCGTGGGTGTCCTGGAAGGTCACCGACACGGCGCCGCTTTCCACCAGCGCGTCGCTCAGGTCTTCCGCCTGGCTGCCGGTGGTGTTCAGTTTGAGTTGGATCCAAGGCATAGCAATTCTCTTTAAGAGGGTAATGATGACGCCGCCCGGCGCTTTTCGCCGACGACGTTACCGAGATAAAACGCCAACAGGCTGAGCAACAGCGAAGGCACGATAGGATGCAGCCCCGCCGGTTGCAGGTTGAAGCTGGCCAATAGCGTATAGCATACCGCACCCGACACCATTGAGCTAAGCGCTCCCTGAGCATTGGCGCGTTCCCAATACAGGCCCAGCACCAGCGGCCACAGGAAGACCGCCTCCAACCCGCCGAAAGCCAGCAGGTTGAGCCAGATGATCATCTCTGGCGGCCGCCAGGCCGCCAGCAGCACCAGCAGACCGAGGATCAGCGTGGTCAGGCTGGAGAAGCGCTTGATCAACCGCTCGTTGTGGATCTGCTGTGGGCGTACGCCCAGATAGAGATCCTTGATGATGGTGGCGGAGGATTGCAGCAGCTGGGCGTTGATGGTCGACATGATCGCCGCCATCGGCGCCGCCAAAAAGATCCCGGCGGCGTACGGCGGCAGCACGGTGATCATCAGCGTCGGGATCACCTGATCGGGGATCTTGAGGTCCGGCAAGACCGCGCGGCCGAGCGCGCCGGCCAGGTGCATGCCGAACATCAGCACCGCCACCACCACGGTGCCGAGCAGAATGCCGCGATGCACCGCCTTGCTGTCCTTATAGGAGATACAGCGCACGGCGGTGTGCGGCAGGCCGATCACCCCAAAGCACACCAGGATCCAGAACGACGCCATAAACGGCAGGCTGAGGATTTGATCGCCGCCCTGCGGCGATACCAGCGCCGGATCGATCTGCTGCAGCTTGTCCACCGCGCTGTGCAACCCACCGGCGGCGTGGATCACCGCCACCAGCAGCAGTACGGTGCCGAGCAGCATCACCAGCCCCTGCATGGCGTCGTTCAGCACGCTGGCGCGGAAGCCGCCGAAGGCGGTGTACAGCGCGATGCTGATGCCGAAGATCAGCAGGCCGGTGTCGTAGGGAATGCCGGCGGCGGTCTCCAGCAGGCGGGCGCCACCGATAAACTGCACCGTCATGGCGCCGAGGAACGCTACCAGCAGACTGAGGCTGGCCAGCCACACCAGCAGGCGGCTCTGGTAGCGGCCATACAGCATGTCATTGAGGGTGATGGCGTTGTAGCGCCGCGCCAGGATGGCGAATTTCTTGCCCAGCACGCCGAGCGACAGCCACACCGCCGGTAGCTGGATCATCGCCAGCAGCACCCAGCCCAGGCCGTATTTATAGGCGGCGCCGGGGCCGCCTATAAACGAACTGGCGCTGATGTAGGTGGCGGTCAAGGTCATCGCCAGCACAAAGCCGCCCATCGAGCGGTTGCCGAGAAAGTATTCGCTGAGGAAATTCCCGCTCTGGCGGCGGCTGTAGGCATACACCGACAGGCCGAATACCAGCAACAGGTAGGCGACCAGCGGCAGGATCACTTCAGTTTGCATCGCTGTCCTCCAGCGAAATGTCGCGGAACACCGTGCGCACCATCAGCCAGCACAGGCCGGTGAACAGCAGCGGGACCAGCAGGCAGGCCATTTCGAACCAGTGCGGCAGGCCGGTGACGCCGATGGCGCTGTCCGGCAGGTAGGCCGCCAGCCCCCAGGCCAGCAGGTAGAGCAGCGTCAGCCCCAGCGCCCAGCGCGCTTCGCGGTGCGCCTGAATAAAGCGTTTGTCCATCCGTGTCTCCCATAGGTTTACGGTGATGGATTCATCAAAGGTAGGGAATTTTACGGCATGACGGCGTTTTGCCAAGCCGTTACTGGCGGCAGCGCCAAAGAAAAAGGCCGGTGATTAACCGGCCTTTCGTCAGACGATGCTGCGTGGCTGCCTTAGGTTTCCTGCAGACCCAGCTTCTTCTCCAGATAGTGGATGTTGGTGCCACCGTGCTGGAAGTTTTCGTCGTTCATGATCTTCTGCTGCAGCTCAACGTTGGTTTTGATGCCATCGATGATCAGTTCAGCCAGGGCGTTCTTCATGCGGGCAATCGCCACGTCACGGTTTTCGCCGAAGGTGATCAGCTTGCCGATCATGGAGTCATAGTACGGCGGTACGGTATAACCGGCGTAGATATGAGATTCCCAACGCACGCCGAAACCGCCTGGCGCGTGGAAGCGGGTGATCTTGCCCGGGCTCGGCAGGAAGGTGTTCGGATCTTCGGCGTTGATGCGGCATTCTACCGCGTGGCCGTGGATCTTCACTTCTTCCTGTTTGATCGACAGCGGCTGACCGGCAGCGATGCGCAGCTGCTCTTTGATCAGATCCACGCCGGTGATCATTTCGGTAACCGGGTGTTCTACCTGAATACGGGTGTTCATTTCGATGAAATAGAACTCGCCGTTTTCATACAGGAACTCGAAGGTGCCCGCACCGCGATAGCCGATTTCCACACAGGCTTTCGAGCAGCGCTCGCCGATGTAGCGACGCATTTCGCTGGTGATGCCCGGCGCCGGCGCCTCTTCGACCACTTTCTGGTGGCGGCGCTGCATGGAGCAGTCGCGCTCGGCCAGATAGATGGCGTTGCCCTGGCCGTCGGCCAATACCTGAATCTCGATGTGGCGCGGATTCTCCAGGTATTTTTCCATGTACACCATGTCGTTGTTGAAAGCCGCTTTGGCTTCCGCTTTCGTCATGTTGATGGACTGCTCAAGGTCTTTGTCGCTGCGCACGACGCGCATGCCGCGACCGCCGCCGCCGCCGGAGGCCTTGATGATCACCGGATAACCGATGCGCTTGGCGAAGGCACGGTTTTTATCCATGTCGTCGGTCAGCGGGCCGTCGGAGCCCGGTACGCACGGCACGCCGGCTTTTTTCATGGCGTTGATCGCGGAAACCTTGTCGCCCATCAGGCGGATGGTTTCGGCTCTCGGGCCGATGAAGATGAAGCCGGAGCGTTCAACCTGCTCGGCGAAGTCGGCGTTCTCCGACAGGAAGCCGTAGCCCGGGTGGATCGCCACGGCGCCGGTGATTTCCGCCGCCGAGATGATGGCCGGGATGTTCAGGTAGCTTTTTACCGATGGCGCAGGACCGATGCAGACGGTCTCGTCGGCCAGCAGAACGTGTTTCAGATCGCGGTCGGCCGCGGAGTGAACCGCAACGGTCTTGATGCCCAATTCTTTACAGGCACGCAGGATGCGAAGCGCGATCTCGCCGCGGTTGGCGATAACAATTTTATCAAGCATGGGGGCGCCTCGTTATTCGATGACGACCAGCGGCTCGTCATATTCGACCGGCTGGCCGTTTTCCACCAGGATGGCTTTCACGACGCCGGACTTGTCCGCTTCGATCTGGTTCATCATTTTCATGGCTTCAACGATGCACAGGGTATCGCCGGCGTTCACTTTCTGGCCCACTTCCACGAAGGCTTTCGCGTCCGGGCTTGGGGTGCGGTAGAAGGTGCCTACCATTGGGGAACGAACGACATGGCCACTCACGGCCGCCGGTGCTGCAGGGGTTTCTGCCGCAGGCGCGGTGGCAACGGCGGTAGCCAGGGCTGGCTGCTGCTGTGCCGGCATCGCGTAAGCCTGCTGCATGACGGGATAAGCCTGCGCCGGTGCGGCACGGCTGATGCGAACCGATTCTTCGCCTTCAGAGATTTCCAGTTCAGAAATACCTGATTCTTCAACCAGTTCGATCAGTTTCTTGATTTTACGAATATCCATGAGTGTGATTCCGTACTCTTTTTGTGGAGCAATTAGTGGGTTTTCGACAGACGGTTAACCGCTGCCTGTAAAGCGAAAGCGTAGCCATCCGCGCCGAGGCCGCAAATCACGCCTACCGCTACGTCTGAGAGATAAGAGTGATGGCGGAAAGGTTCGCGGGCGTGCACGTTGGACAGGTGGATCTCGATGAACGGGATCTGCACCGCCAGCAACGCATCGCGCAGCGCCACGCTGGTATGCGTGAACGCCGCCGGGTTTATCAGAATGAAATCGGTGTTGCCGCGCGCCTGATGAATGCGATCGATCAGCTGATGCTCGGCGTTGGATTGCAGATGGCTCAGGGTAATATCCAATGCGGATGCCTGGTTTTCCAATCCGTTAACAATCTCTGTCAGCGTCGTGCTGCCGTACTTCTCCGGCTCACGCGTCCCCAGCAGATTGAGATTGGGGCCGTTCAGAAGCAAAATGTGAAACTTATCCGCCATTGTGCTGGTATCTCCGGCAATAAAACCATCATCGTAGAAAATAACCCGATGTTACCGATTTGTCACCTGTTAAGGGGCAAATTCACCCTGAGAACAGAAACAAGGTCGGGCATTATAACGATATCGTAGCAATTCGCAGCTAAATACTGGTCTTATCAGCGAAGATATTCAACCCCAAATCGAGGAACTGGGGGATCCGTGACAGGAATATGAGCGCTGGAACACAGAAAAAGTTCCCGCCGGCGGCGCGCGTTTTTCAGCGCCAATAACGCGCGCCGCCGCGCGATTCAGCGCCACCAGGCGCGGAACTTCTTGTAACGCAGGCCCAACAGCGCCACCGCCAACAGCGCGTAAATGAACGGCTGGGGGGAGAATGTTTTGACCGACCACAGGTAGTGGATGGGGGCGAGGATCGCCGCCAGATAGACGAAGTTGTGCAACGTTTGCCATTTGGCCCCCAGCTTGCGCATTGCCCACAGCGTTGACGTGGCCGCCAGCGCCAGCAGGATCAGCCAGGTGAGGATGCCGAGCGTCAGATAAGGGCGGTTCACCAGCTCGCTGCCCAGCAGGCCGAGGTTGCTCAGCCCCAGTTCCAGCGTGGAGTAGCTTATCAGGTGCAGCGTGCCCCAGGCAAAGCACCACAGCCCCACCAGACGGCGACAGCGGATCAGCAGCGGCTGACGGGCATAGCGCGCCAGCGGGGCGATCATCAGCGTGGCCAGCAGCAGTTTCAGCGTCATCCTGCCGGTAAAATGCTGAATGTCCTTGGACGGATCGGCGCTGAACCAGCCTTGATCCACCGCCAACACCAGCCAGAGAAAGGGCAAAAACGCCGCCAGATGCAGGGCGGCTTTCAGCCATTGGATATGAACAGGCGTCAGGCGCACTTAGAAATTCTCCCGCAGATCCATGCCGCGATACAGCGACGCTACCTGATCGGCATAGCCTTTGAACAGCAACGTCGGCTGCCGTTTGACGTCGAGAATGCCGCCGGAGCCGATAAAACGCTCGGTGGCCTGCGACCAGCGCGGATGATCGACGTGCGGATTCACGTTGGCGTAAAAACCGTACTCGTTCGGCGCAGATTGGTTCCAGGTGGTCGGCGGCTGATCGCGTACCAAACGGATATGCACGATCGATTTGATGCCTTTGAAACCGTATTTCCACGGCGTGATCAGCCGCAGCGGCGCGCCGTTTTGCGGCGGCAGAGTTTTGCCGTACACGCCGACGGTCAGCAGCGCCAGCGGATGCATCGCCTCGTCCAGCCGCAGCCCTTCGACGTAGGGATATTTCAGGCCGCCGCCGATAAAGCGATCTTTCTGGCCGGGCATCTGCTCCGGATCGTACAGCGTCTGGAAGGCCACGTAGCGCGCGTTGCTGTTCGGTTCAGCCAGCTTGAGCAGCTTGCCCAGTTCGAAACCGATCCACGGCACCACCATCGACCAGGCCTCGACGCAGCGCATGCGGTAAATGCGCTGTTCCAGCGGGAAACGCTTCATCAGATCGTCGATATCCAGCGTGATCGGTTTCGCCACTTCGCCGTCGATGCGCACTTTCCAGCCTTCGGTCTTGAGCCCGCCGGCGTTGGCGGCCGGATCGGCTTTGTCGAGACCGAACTCATAGAAGTTGTTGTAGCCGGTGACCTTGTCTTCCGGCGTCATCGCCAGCTGCGCCTGCCAGGCGGCCGGTTTGCTGAATTCCAGCGCTTTGCCCGGCGGCGCCTTGGGGCGATCGTTGCCCTTGAACCACGACAGCAGGTCCGCCTGCGCGCCGGTAGGCAGCGCCAGCGTGGCGGCGGTGATGCCGAGCGCCTGCAGCACCTTGCGCCGCTGGTGGAACACGCTTTCCGGCGTGACGTCGGCCTCGGTTAATTTCGGGTGTTTGTTCATGCTTATGCTCTCCGCGACTGATGCCCGCCGTCCGCGAGCGGCTGACGGGTCTTCATGAAATAAGCATGGCGTTAAAGCCGGCCGGAAGCGAGGGGGCGCGGGAAAATATGAAATTTCGCAGATGCGGGCGAACCCCCCGTTGCCGGGGGGAGAAGGTCAGCGGATTTTCACCAGGGTGCGGCCGGTGATTTGGTTGTTCAGCAGTGCGGCGGCGGTGGCCGGCGCCTGCTCGAGGGCGATTTCATGCGTGGCCTGCTGATAGAAGCTGTCCGGCAGAATGCCGGCCAGCCGTTCCCAGGCGGTTTGGCGGCGGTGCAGCGGCGTATGCACCGAATCCACGCCCTGCAGGCGCACGTTGCGCAGAATGAACGGCATCACGGTGGTCGGCAGTTGATAACCGCCCGCCAGGCCGCAGGCGGCGACGGTGCCGTTATAGTTCATCTGCGCCAGCACCCGCGCCAGCAGTTTGTCGCCGACGGTGTCCACTGCGCCGGCCCACAGCTGTTTCTCCAGCGGACGCGGCGTGTCGATATAGCCATCGCGCGACATGACCTCTTTGGCGCCAAGCGCTTTCAGGTACTCGGTATTGCTGCCGCGGCCGCTGATGGCGGTCACCCGGTACCCCAGCGCCGCCAGCAGGGCGATGGCGGTGCTGCCCACGCCGCCGCTGGCGCCGGTGACCAGGATATCGCCGTCGTCCGGGTGCACGCCGCCTTCTTCCAGCGCCATCACGCACAGCATGGCGGTAAAGCCGGCGGTGCCGATGATCATCGCCTTGCGCTCATCCAGGCCGTTCGGCAGCGGCACCAGCCACTCACCGGAGACGCGCGCCTGCTCGGCCAGGCCGCCCCAATGGTGTTCGCCCACGCCCCAGCCGGTGAGCACCACGCTTTGCCCCTCTTTGAAGCGATCGTCGCGGCTGTGGCGCACGGTGCCGGCGAAGTCGATGCCCGGCACCATCGGGAAGTTGCGCACGATCTTGCCTTTGCCGGTGATCGCCAGCGCATCTTTATAGTTCAGGCTTGACCAGTTGATGTCGACGGTGACATCGCCTTCCGGCAACCGATCGCTGCCGATATCTTTGATATGAGCCAGAGTTTGGTCGTCTTGTTGTTCCAATAACAGTGCACGCATGTCACTCTTCCTCTCGTTTACACTTTTCTATCAATGGCTGAATCACATTTATTTGACTATATGCATAATAAGCGGCCCAAGTCCTGATAAAGGACAAAAACGGCGCTTGCAGGTTTAATTCCTCGGCAAGGCTTGTTAGGGTTGGACGGCCCCTTTTAGCTAAAGGGTGAACACTCACTTAACCATAGCGGACAAGGCACAGGGATGCGATTTACCACCAAACTCTCTGCATTGATCACTCTGTTGGTCGCGCTGGCGATGTTTTTGATGCTGATGGGATGCTCATACAGCTTCTTTTACGTTACCCAGGATCGCCAGGAGCGCCGCTTTGATTCGCTGGTCACCTCTCTCGATCAAGCCATGTTGCAGGAATCGCCGCGCGATCAGGAGAAATGGTTGCCGATTGTCATGCGTCCGCTCGGCATTGTGTCGATCCGCGTAGAGGCCGGTACCAGCAAGCTCCTCGACTATAAATTGCCGACGCTGAAAAAAGAGCCCTGGGATGCGCTGAACGGCTATCGTCAGGTCTCGCGAACTCTGTTGCAGCACCCGGGCAGTACGCTGCACATCACCTACCTCGATCCCTTCGCCAGCGACGTGCGCACGCTGCAATCCACCGCCGCCGTCACGCTGTCGATCGTCGTCATGGTGGTGGTTTTGCTGTTCAGCCTGCGCTGGCTGCGTGAGCAGGCCGACGGCGAAGATCGTCTGGAACGCCGTGCGCGGCGCATTCTGAACGGCGAGCGTGAAAACGTCATGCAGGGCGACGTGCGTGAGTGGCCAGCCAACGTCAGCGGCGCGCTCGACCGCCTGCTGGCCGATCTGGCGGAAGCGCGGGAAGAGCGCAGCCGGGTCGATACGCTGATCCGCGCCTTCGCCGCGCAGGATGCCAAAACCGGGCTGAATAATCGCCTGTTTTTCGATAATCAATTGACCACTCAGTTGGAAGATGAAGGCTCGCACGGCATCGTGATGATGGTGCGGCTGCCCGACTTCGAGACCCTGCGCGAGACGCACGGCAGCATGGCGGTGCAAGAGCTGATGTATTCGCTGGTCAACCTGCTGTCTACCTTCGTGATGCGCTACCCGTCGGCGCTGCTGGCGCGCTACTTCCACAGCGATTTTACCGTGCTGTTGCCGCATCGAACCCTGAAGGAAGCCGACGGCATCGCTTCACAGCTGGTCAACGCCATCGATGCCTTGCCTTCCACGGCGCTGATCGATCGCGAGGCCTTCCTGCACATCGGCATCGTGGCGTACCGCAGCGGTCAAACCACCGAGCAGGTAATCGACTATGCGGAGCAGGCGACGCGCCACGCTACGCTGCAGGGCGAAAACGGGTGGTATGTGTACGACAGCCAGGTGCCGGAAAAGGGGCGCGGCAGCGTCAAGTGGCGCACGCTGCTGGAACAGGTGCTGGCGCGCGGCGGCCCGCGGCTGTATCAGAAACCGGCGGTGACCGTGGAAGGCGAGGTGCACCATCGTGAGATCATGAGCCGGATCTATGACGGCACCCAGGAATTGCTGCCGGCGGAATATATGCCGCTGGTGCAGCAGTTGGGGTTGGCGGAGAGTTACGATCGCCAACAGGTGAGCCGCATCATTCCCTTGTTGGCGCAGTGGCCCGAGGAAACGCTGGCGTTTCCGCTGTGCGTGGACTCGATTTTGCAGCGCTCTTTCCAGCGCTGGCTGCGCGATACGCTGTTGCAATGCGAAAAAAGCCAACGTCGGCGAATTCTGATTGAACTTGCGGAGGCAGATGTGTGTCAACATATCGACCGTTTGCGTCCGGTGCTGAGGCTGTTGTCAGGGCTGGGCTGCCGTCTCGCGGTGTCCAAAGCGGGTTTAACCGTGGTCAGTACGTCCTATATCAAGTCGCTGCAGGTGGAGATCGTCAAGCTCCACCCGGGGCTGGTGCGGAGCATCGATAAGCGGGACGAAAACCAGCTGTTCGTGCAGAGCCTGACCGGCGCCTGCGCGGGCACGCGTGCTCAGGTGTTCGCCGCCAGCGTACGTACGCGCAACGAATGGCAGACGCTGAAAGAGCGGGGGATCCACGGCGGGCAGGGCGACTTTTTCGCATCGCCGGAACCTATCGACGCGGGGCGTAAAAAATATTCACGTCGTTATCGTGTTTAAGCTGATTGCCGGACAAAAATTGACGTAGAATGAGCGCCGGATCCATCTGGGCCATGTCACCCGTCATTTTGGAGTTTTCTCCAATCTGCCTGCGACAACGACGCCTATTTGAGATAGGCTCTTGTCAGCTTTTATCTGGTTGGCGTTGGTAGGTGCTTACCATCGGCGGCAATCAGGGAATATGTTAGATTTTATGAGCTGTGTTACGCCGTTTCGTGCGTTGACAGGGTGGTAAACTGAGCCTTTGTTCAGGGAATTCAGGCCTCATCCAATTTCCGTGCATTCGAGCAGAAACAATACAGACTATTTTTCACCGAAGTAGAACGTTTTTGCGCCTTGTCGCTGCTTCGTGTGGTTGGTAAAGTAGGCGGATTTTATTTTCCGCCCCCAGCTTGCAGGATTATCCTTTCGTTATGTTTAAGAAATTTCGTGGCATGTTTTCCAACGACTTGTCCATCGACTTGGGTACCGCCAATACCCTGATTTATGTTAAAGGGCAAGGCATCGTACTGAATGAACCTTCGGTGGTTGCCATTCGTCAGGATCGTGCCGGCTCCCCAAAGAGCGTCGCGGCCGTCGGTCATGACGCCAAACAGATGCTGGGCCGCACCCCCGGCAACATCGCGGCTATTCGCCCGATGAAAGACGGCGTGATCGCCGATTTCTTCGTGACTGAAAAAATGCTGCAGCACTTTATCAAACAGGTTCACAGCAACAGCTTTATGCGCCCAAGCCCGCGCGTGCTGGTCTGTGTGCCGGTCGGCGCGACCCAGGTTGAACGCCGCGCTATCCGCGAGTCCGCCCAAGGGGCCGGCGCGCGTGAAGTGTTCCTGATTGAAGAGCCGATGGCGGCGGCGATCGGCGCAGGTCTGCCGGTCTCCGAAGCGACCGGCTCCATGGTGGTGGATATCGGTGGCGGTACCACTGAAGTGGCGGTGATCTCGCTGAACGGCGTGGTGTACTCTTCTTCCGTGCGCATCGGCGGTGACCGCTTCGATGAAGCCATCATCAATTATGTGCGCCGCAACTACGGCTCGCTGATCGGCGAAGCCACCGCAGAGCGCATCAAGCACGAAATCGGTTCTGCCTATCCGGGCGACGAAGTGCGCGAAATCGAAGTGCGCGGCCGTAACCTGGCTGAAGGCGTACCGCGCGGCTTTACCCTGAATTCCAATGAAATCCTCGAAGCCCTGCAAGAGCCGCTGACCGGTATCGTCAGCGCGGTGATGGTTGCGCTGGAGCAGTGCCCGCCAGAATTGGCCTCCGACATTTCCGAACGCGGCATGGTATTGACCGGCGGCGGCGCGCTGCTGCGCAACCTCGATCGCCTGCTGATGGAAGAAACCGGCATTCCGGTCGTGGTGGCGGAAGATCCGCTGACCTGCGTGGCGCGCGGTGGCGGCAAGGCGTTGGAAATGATCGACATGCACGGCGGCGATTTGTTCAGCGAAGAATAGTCAGCCCCAGGAAGGAGGAATCGTATCGGATGAATGCGCACAGCGAAAATCGGGTACGGTTCCTCTTTCTGTTGTCGAGGAACTCGCATAATTTATGAAGCCGATTTTTAGCAGGGGGCCTTCCCTGCAACTGCGACTTTTTTTGGCGGTGATTGCGGCCATTGGCCTGATCGTTGCCGACAGCCGGCTCGGCACGTTCGTGAAGATACGCAACTACATGGACACCGCAGTCAGCCCTTTCTATTTTCTGGCCAACGGGCCACGTAAAGTTTTGGACAGCGTGTCAGAGACGCTGGCCACCCGCCAACAGCTGGAGCTGGAAAACCGCGCTCTGCGGCAGGAACTGCTGCTGAAAAACAGCGATATTCTTCTTCTTGGCCAATTCAAGCAGGAAAACGCCCGCTTGCGCGAGCTGCTGGGTTCTCCGCTGCGCCAGGACGAACACAAGATGGTCACCCAGGTGATCTCCACCGGTTCCGATCCGTATAGCGACCAGGTCGTTATCGACAAAGGGTCGGACAACGGCGTCTATGAAGGCCAGCCGGTGATCAGCGACAAGGGCGTGGTCGGTCAGGTGGTGGCGGTGGCGAAAGTCACCAGCCGCGTGCTGCTGATCTGCGATGCCTCGCACGCGCTGCCGATCCAGGTGCTGCGCAACGATATTCGGGTGATCGCCGCAGGCAGCGGCTGCGCCGACGATCTGCAGCTGGAACACCTGCCGAACAACACCGATATCCGCGTTGGCGACGTGCTGGTGACCTCCGGCCTCGGCGGCCGTTTCCCGGAAGGCTATCCGGTGGCGGTGGTCTCCTCGGTCAAGGTCGACAACCAGCGCGCTTACACCGTGATTCAGGCGCGGCCGACCGCCGGTCTGCAGCGCTTGCGCTACCTGCTGCTGCTGTGGGGCGCCGATCGCAACGGCGACATGCCGCTGCCGCCGGACGAAGTGCACCGCGTGGCCAATGAGCGCCTGATGCAGATGATGCCGCAGGTGCTGCCGCCTGCCGGTTCCGTTGGGCCGCAGCTGCCCGCACCGGCCACCGGCGTGGCGCCGCAACCCGCCGGCGCTACGCCATCGGCTCAGCCTGCCGCGGCGGGAGTGGTGCAATGAACAGTTACCGCAGCCACGGGCGCTGGATCATCTGGCTGTCGTTCCTGGTGGCGTTGGTGCTGCAAATCATGCCGTGGCCGGAGCAGATCTACATGTTCCGGCCTTCCTGGCTGGTGCTGATCCTGATCTACTGGGTAATGGCCTTGCCGCATCGTGTCAACGTCGGTACCGGCTTCGTGCTGGGGTTGATTATGGATCTGATCCTCGGCTCTACGCTGGGCGTACGCGCGCTGGCGCTGGGCATCATCGCCTATCTGGTGGCGTTCAAATTCCAACTGTTCCGCAATATGGCGCTGTGGCAACAGGCGCTGATCGTCGTGCTGCTGTCGCTGTCGATGGATGTGGTGGTGTTCTGGGCTGAGTTTTTAGTGATCAACGTCTCTTTCCGCCCAGAGGTATTCTGGAGTAGTGTGGTAAACGGCATTTTGTGGCCGTGGTTATTCCTGTTGATGCGCAAAATCCGCCGTCAGTTCGCCGTACAGTAAGGGTATATCAATGACTTCGCTTTATCTGGCCTCCGGCTCCCCACGTCGACGTGAACTGTTGACCCTGTTGGGCGTGTCGTTTGACATTCTGCTGACGCATACCGAAGAGCAGCGCCGGGAAGGCGAAGCCGCAGAGGCCTATGTGCGCCGTCTGGCGCAGGACAAGGCCAAGGCGGGCGTGGCGCTGGCGCAGGAAGATCGGCCGGTGCTGGGCGCAGACACCATCGTGGTGCTCAACGGCCGGGTGCTGGAGAAGCCGCGCGACGAAGCCCATGCGGCGGACATGCTGGCGGCTCTGTCGGGCAAACAGCATCAGGTGATGACGGCGGTGGCGATCGCCGATCGCCACGACGTGCGCTGCCAGCTGGTGGTGACCGACGTGACGTTCCGCAGCCTGTCACAACAGGATATCCGCGACTATATTGCTACGGGCGAACCGATGGATAAAGCGGGCGCCTATGGAATTCAAGGAAAGGGTGGTTGTTTCGTCAGAACGATAACCGGGAGTTATCACGCGGTGGTCGGTCTGCCGCTGGTCGAAACACATGAGCTGCTCAGTAATTTTGTCGCATTACGTGATGTAAGAACCGGTTGATGGGCGCTGCCATTATCGACCGGCTCTGAGGAGAAGGCATGACAGCTGAGCTACTGGTTAATATCACACCGTCTGAAACGCGGGTCGCCTATATCGATGGCGGCATTCTGCAAGAGATTCATATCGAACGCGAATCCAAACGCGGCATCGTCGGCAATATCTATAAAGGGCGCGTCAGCCGCGTCCTGCCGGGGATGCAGGCGGCGTTCGTCGACATCGGCCTGGACAAGGCCGCCTTCCTGCACGCCTCCGACATCATGCCGCATACCGAATGCGTCGCCGGCGACGAGCGGAAAAACTTTCATGTGCGCGACATCGCCGAGCTGGTGCGCCAGGGGCAAGACCTGATGGTGCAGGTGGTGAAAGATCCGCTCGGGACCAAGGGCGCGCGTCTGACTACCGACATTACGCTGCCTTCGCGCTATCTGGTCTTCATGCCGGGCGCGGCGCACGTCGGCGTTTCGCAGCGCATCGACAGCGAAGCCGAGCGCGAGCGCCTGAAGTCCATCGTTGCGCCGCACTGCGACGAGCTGGGCGGCTTTATTATCCGCACCGCGGCGGAAGGCATCGGCGAGGAAGAGCTGGCGCAGGATGCCGCGTTCCTCAAACGCCTGTGGACCAAGGTGATGGAGCGCAAGAAGCGCAACCAGACCAAATACAAGCTGTACGGCGAGCTGGCGCTGGCGCAGCGCATCCTGCGCGATTTCGCCGGCGCGGCGCTGGATCGCATTCGCGTCGATTCGCGGCTGACGCACGATCTGTTGGTGGAGTTTACCGGCGAGTACATCCCGGACATTACCAACAAGCTCGAACTCTACACCGGCAGCCAGCCAATTTTCGATCTGTACGACGTGGAAAACGAAATCCAGCGCGCGCTGGAGCGCAAGGTTGAGCTAAAGTCCGGTGGCTATCTGATCATCGATCAGACCGAGGCGATGACCACCGTTGACATCAACACCGGTGCCTTCGTCGGCCACCGCAACCTCGATGAAACCATCTTCAATACCAACATCGAGGCGACGCAGGCCATCGCGCGCCAGCTGCGGCTGCGCAACCTGGGCGGCATTATCATCATCGACTTTATCGATATGAACAACGAAGAGCATCGCCGCCGGGTGCTGCACTCGCTGGAGCAGGCATTGAGTAAAGATCGGGTAAAAACCACGATCAACGGCTTCTCTCAGCTAGGCTTAGTTGAAATGACGCGTAAACGCACGCGTGAAAGCATTGAACATGTGCTCTGTCACGATTGTCCTACTTGCAATGGGCGCGGCACCGTGAAAACGGTGGAAACCGTGTGCTACGAGATCCTGCGCGAGATTGTACGCGTGCACCATGCTTACGATTCCGATCGCTTCCTGGTGTACGCCTCCGCGGCGGTTGGCGAAGCGCTGAAGAGCGAAGAGTCGCATGCGCTGGCCGAAGTGGAGATCTTCGTCGGCAAACAGGTGAAGGTGCAGATCGAACCGTTGTACAGCCAGGAGCAGTTCGACGTCGTCATGATGTAGCCCGCCCGACATCGGTAGGGGCCCGGCACGCCGGGCCCGTCAGTGCATAGATATTCCCGTTGCCAGGCAGCGGAGCAAGGAGAACTGCGTGAGGCGACTGCCTGGGATTCTGTTAGCAACAGGCGCCACCCTAATCGTGATTGTGGCGCTGCTGATCAGCGGGCTGCGCCTGATGCTGCCGAAGCTGAACGACTATCGTCCCCAACTGCTGGCGCAGGTGGAGAAGCTATCCGGTGTGCCTGTGCAGATGGATTTCCTGCAGGGCAGTTGGGAAACGTTCGGCCCACAGCTTGAAGTGCGCAACCTGAGCGTTACGCTGCCCAAAAGCGATGTGCATATCGAACGCGTGACGCTGGCGCTGGACGTGTGGCAATCGCTGCTGCACTGGCGCTGGCAGTTCCGCGATCTGACCTTCTATCAATTCCGCCTCGATCTGAACGCCACGCTGGGCGGCGATCGTGAGGGCGACGGCCTTGAGCCCGGTAAAATCAGCGATCTGATGCTGCGCCAGCTCGACCACTTCGATCTGCGCGACAGCCGTATCTCGTTCCTGACGCCCGCCGGCGCGCGCGCCGAATTCGACATTCCCCAACTGACCTGGCTCAACGGCCGCGATCGCCACCGCGCCGAGGGGCAGATCAGCCTGTCGACGCTGAACGGCCAGCACGGTGTGGTGCAGCTGCGCATGGACCTGCGCGATAATCAGGGCCTGCTGGACACCGGCACGGTCTATCTGCAGGCCGATAACATCGACATGAAACCCTGGTTTACCCGCTGGCTGCGCGCCAACACCGGGCTGGAAAGCGCAGACTTCAGCCTGGCAGCCTGGCTGCAGGTGCAAAACGGCGAGATCGCCGGCGGCCATGCGTTGCTCAAGCAGGGGGCGGCCAACTGGAATACCGGCGCCGCGCAGCACCGGCTGGACGTAGACAATCTGGCGCTGTCGCTGCGCCGCCAGGGCACCGGCTGGCAGCTCGACGTGCCGCAGCTGCGGTTGAGCACCGACGGCCAGGCCTGGCCGCAGGGCGCGCTTTCTGCGCTGTGGCTGCCGGAAAACACCGAATTTATGGGGCCGGCGCAGAATGAAGAGCTGCGGGTGCGCGCGACCCATCTTCAGTTGGAGCGTCTATCGGCGTTGCTGCCGACCTTCTCGTTCCTCAGCCCGGACGTGCTCGATCGCTGGAACGATCTGCAGCCGCAGGGGCAGATGGAAGCGCTGGCGCTGGACATCCCGCTCAAGCAGCCGGAAAAGAGCCGTTTTCAGGCGCTGTGGCGCGATGTCAGCTGGCAGCGTTGGGAACTGCTGCCGGGCGTCAACCACTTCTCCGGCGCGTTGAGTGGCGGGGTGGAGAACGGCCGCCTGACGCTGGGGCTCACCGACAGCACCCTGCCTTACGGCGACATGTTCCGCGCCCCGCTTGAAATCAGCAGCGCGCGTGGCGCGCTGACCTGGCGTTACAACGATCAAGGCTGGGAGCTGGCGAGTCAGGGGCTGGACGTCAAGGCGAAGTCGCTGTGGGTCAACGGCGATTTCCGCTATCAGCAGCCGGCCAAGGGCGATCCGTGGCTGAATATCCTGGCGGGCATCCGCCTGTATGACGGCGCCGACGCCTGGCGCTATTTCCCGGAACCGCTGATGGGCAAGCATCTGGTGGACTACCTGGGCGGCGCCATTCAGGGCGGCCAGGTGGATAACGCCACGCTGATTTATTCCGGCGATCCGCAGCATTTCCCGTACCGCAAAAACGAAGGGCAGTTCGAAGTCTTCGTACCGCTGCGTCACGCCACCTTCCAGTTCCAACCGGGCTGGCCGGCGCTGACCGATTTGGCGATCGATCTCGATTTCGCCAACGAGGGGCTGTGGATGCATGCGCCGCAAACCCGCTTGGGCAAGGTGGCGGGCAAAAATATCAGCGCGGTGATCCCGGATTACCTGAAAGAGCGGTTGCTGATCGACGCCGAAGTCGCGGGTGCGGGCAGCGACGTACATGACTACTTCATGCAGACACCGTTGCACGATTCGCTGGGGGCGGCGCTGGATCAGTTGCAGATTGGCGGTGATGTCAGTGGGCGCTTACATCTCGATATCCCCCTGGACGGCGAGCAGGTCAGAGCCACCGGTGAAGTGGCGCTGAACAACAATTCGTTGCTGATAAAACCGCTGGAAAGCGAGCTGCAGAAGCTCAGCGGCAAGTTCCGCTTCGACAATGGCAATCTGGAGAGCGACACCCTGTCGGCCAACTGGTTCGGGCAACCGGTGGCGGTCAACTTCACTACGCAGGAAGGCGAGCGTGACTACAAGGTCAACGTCGGTCTGAAAGGAGACTGGCAGCCGGGCAAGTTCCCCGGCCTGCCAAAAGAGGCCGCCGATGCGCTCAGCGGCAGTGCGCCCTGGCAGAGCCAGGTGGCCATCACGCTGCCGCATCAGGGCTCGGCCAGCTACGATATCGGCCTTGACGCAGACCTGAAGAAAGTGAGCAGTCACTTACCTTCGCCACTGGACAAGGCGTCGGGAGAGGCGCTGCCGGTGAACGTCAAGGTCAAAGGCGGTTTGAACGGCTTTATGTTGACCGGCAGCGCGGGCAAACAGAACCGCTTCAACAGCGAATGGAACTTCGATAAAAAACAGGTGAACCTGGCGCGCGCCGCCTGGCAAACCAACGGGGGCGGCACCCCGCCTCTGCCGGCCGGCAAGTCGATGACGTTGAACCTGCCGGCGCTGGACGGCGAGCAGTGGCTGGCGCTGCTGGCACCGGCGCTGAAACAGGGCGGCGGCAGCGGTCAGGTGGGCGGTTTCAGCTTCCCCACCACCGTGGCGCTGACCACGCCGCAGCTGCTGTTGGGCGGCCAGGCCTGGCATAAGCTGACGCTGTCGGCCGAGAAACAGCTTGGCGCTACCCTGGTGAGCGCCAAGAGCGACGAAGTGGATGGTAGCCTGCGGGTGGCCGATCGCGGGCCGTGGCGCGCCGATATCAACTACCTGTATTACAACCCGCAGTTCGCAGAGACGAAAAACGCGGCGGGCACGCCGCCGCCGTCGACCGAGAACGTTTCCTTCCGCGACTGGCCTTCGTTGATGCTGCGCTGCAAATCGTGCTGGGTGCTGGGGCAGAACCTCGGCAGGGTCGAGGCGGATCTGACCAATCGGGGCGATACCCTGACGCTGGATCACGGCCTGGTCGATACCGGCCAAGGGCGCATGACCGCCACCGGCCTGTGGAAACAAAATGCGCAGGAAGAGCGCAGCTCGCTGAAAGGCAAGCTGCTTGGCGGCAAGATCGATGAAACCGCCGCCTTCTTCGGCATCACCATTCCGCTTAAGGGCGCGCCTTATGACGTGGATTTCGATCTGTACTGGCATGGCACGCCGTGGCAGCCACGGGTCGATACGCTGAGCGGTGCGCTGCAGGTCAAGATGGGCAAGGGTGAAATCGACAGTATGGGCGGTGGCCGTGCCAGTCAGCTGCTGCGGCTGGTCAGTTTCGATGCCCTGCTGCGCAAGCTGCAGTTCGATTTCAGCGATACCTTCGGCAAAGGCTTCTACTTTGATTCCATCCGCAGTACCGCCTGGCTGAAAGATGGCATAATGCATACAGATAATCTATTGATCGACGGCCTGGCGGCGGATATCGCCATGAGCGGCCAGATCGATCTGGCGCGCCGTCGCATCGATATGGAGGCGGTGGTGGCGCCGGCGATTTCGGCGACGGTCGGCGTGGCCACGGCGTTTGTCGTCAACCCGATCGTCGGCGCGGCGGTATTTGCCGCCTCGCAGGTGCTGGGGCCGCTGTGGAGCAAGATTTCGCTGATTCGCTACCATATCAGCGGCGATCTCGACCAGCCGAAGATCAATGAGGTACTTCGTAAGGCAAAGGAGGATAAGGCGTCATGAGGAATGCTAACGTTGCGTTGTTGCAGTTGTGCAGTGGCGATCAGGTGCGCGATAACCTGGCCCAGATTGAACAGCAGATCAAGCAGCTCAATGCCGGGGTAAAACTGGTCATGACGCCGGAGAACGCGTTGTTGTTCGCCAACTCCGCGGCCTATCGCCAACAGGCGGAAAAACAGGGCGATGGTCCGCTGCAGAACGCGGTGCGCGAACTGGCGCGCCGTTATGGCGTGTGGTTGCTGGTGGGCTCGATGCCGCTCGTCAGCCGTGAGAACCCGGAGCTTATCACCACCAGCAGCCTGTTGTTCGACGAGCAGGGCGAGATCCGCGCCCGCTACGACAAGCTGCACATGTTCGATGTGGACATCAACGACGCGCACGGCCATTACCGCGAGTCGGATACCTACCAGCACGGGCAGCACCTGACGGTGGTGGATACGCCGGTCGGGCGTTTGGGCATGACCATATGTTACGATCTGCGCTTCCCTGCGCTGTTCCAGGCGCTGCGGGCGCAGGGCGCCGAACTGATTTCGGTGCCGGCGGCCTTTACCCGGGTAACCGGCGAGGCGCATTGGGAAATCCTGCTGCGCGCCCGGGCGATCGAAAACCAGTGCATGATCCTGGCGCCGGCGCAGGTGGGGCGCCACGGGCCGACCCGCCGCACCTGGGGCCACTCGATGGCTGTCGACGGCTGGGGCAAGGTGTTGGCCGAGAACGCGGACGCCGTGGCGGCACTGAAGGTGCGTGTGGACGCCGCAAGCCTGAAAAATATTCGTGCGCAGATGCCGGTGCTGCAGCACAACCGATTCCAGACGTCGCTGACGGCGCCGTCTGACAAGTAATCCTCCAATCAAGAGTGAAACCATTATGAGCCTGACGTTTGTCAGTGAGCAGTTACTCGCTACCAACAAGCTGAGTCATCAAGACCTGTACAGGGTACTGGGTCAACTGGCAGAACGCCGTATCGACTACGCCGATCTCTATTTTCAGTCCAGCTATCACGAAGCCTGGGTGATCGAGGACGGCATCATCAAGGATGGCTCTTACAATATTGACCAGGGCGTCGGCGTGCGCGCCGTCAGCGGTGAGAAGACCGGGTTCGCCTATGCCGATCAGATCACTCTGAATGCGCTGCAGCAGAGCGCCCAGGCGGCGCGCAGCATCGTGCGCGAGCAGGGCGACGGGCGGGCGCATACCCTGGGCGAAATCGGTTATCGAGCGCTGTACCCGCTGCTCGATCCGCTGCAAAGCCTGCCGCGCGAAGAGAAAATCGCCCTGTTGCACCGCGTCGACAAGGTGGCGCGCGCCGCCGATGCGCGGGTGCAGGAAGTGAACGCCAGCATCACCGGCGTTTACGAGCAGGTGTTGGTGGCCGCCACCGACGGCACGCTGGCGGCGGACGTTCGCCCGCTGGTGCGCCTTTCCGTCAGCGTGCTGGTGGAGCAGGACGGCAAGCGTGAGCGCGGCTCCAGCGGCGGCGGCGGCCGTTTCGGCTATGACTACTTCCTGGAAGCCGTCGACGGCGAGGTGCGCGCCGATATCTATGCCCAAGAGGCGGTGCGCATGGCGCTGGTCAATCTTGGCGCAGTGGCGGCGCCGGCCGGCAATATGCCGGTGGTGCTGGGGGCCGGTTGGCCAGGCGTACTGCTGCACGAGGCGGTGGGCCACGGCCTGGAAGGCGACTTCAACCGGCGCGGCACCTCGGTGTTCAGCGGCCATATGGGCGAGCTGGTGGCGTCCGAGCTGTGCACCGTGGTGGATGACGGCACCCTGCAAGGGCGCCGCGGCTCGCTGGCGATCGACGACGAAGGCGTGCCGGGCCAGTACAACGTACTGATCGAAAACGGCGTGCTGAAAGGCTACATGCAGGACAAGCTCAACGCGCGGCTGATGGGCGTCGCCCCGACCGGCAACGGCCGCCGCGAGTCCTATGCGCATCTGCCGATGCCGCGCATGACCAACACCTACATGCTGGCGGGCCAATCGACGCCGGAAGAGATCATCGCCAGCGTCGAGTACGGCCTGTACGCGCCGAACTTTGGCGGCGGCCAGGTGGACATCACCTCCGGCAAGTTCGTGTTCTCCACCACCGAAGCCTATCTGATCGAGAAAGGGCGTATCACCAAGCCGGTGAAGGGGGCGACGCTGATCGGCTCCGGCATCGAGGCGATGCAGCAGATTTCGATGGTCGGCAACGATCTGGCGCTTGATAAAGGCGTGGGTGTGTGCGGCAAGGAAGGCCAGAGTGTGCCGGTGGGCGTCGGCCAACCGACGCTGAAACTGGACACGCTGACCGTCGGCGGCACGGCGTAATTTTTCCTCAAGGGGCCGCATTGGCCCCTTGTTCATTCCCCATTTTGAGTTTTCTCTCGCCCGCGCAAAGAGTGCTGTGCGGCGATGATGCCGAGAAAGATGACGATGGCGTGCTTTGGTGTGTCTACCCGGCGTTGGCTGCTGGTGCTGGGGGTTCTCTCCTTGACGGGGTGCGCCCGTTCCGATGCGCTGTGGGGCGTGGTCGATAAGCTCTGCATGGCCAACTATCAACAAAAGCGCGATCCGGCCCCGTGTGAGCAGATTTATATGCCGCAGGGGAAAGCGCAGGGCTTCAGCGTGCTGCAAAACCCGCGTTATCCCTATCACTTCATCCTGGTGCCGACGGCGCCGCTCTCCGGCATCGAAAGCCCGCAGCTGCTGGCCGGGGAACGGACGGACTATTTTGGCTATGCATGGCTGATGCGTTACCGGTTGGCCGCCGAGTATGGCGGGCCGGTGCCGGATGATATGTTGGGCATGGCGATCAACTCCGCTTACGGCCGTAGCCAGAACCAATTGCATATTCACCTGACCTGTCTGCGCGAAGATGTTCGGCGTCAATTGCAGGCGGAACGCCCCTACATACAGGAACAATGGCGGCCTTTGCCGGATAAGCTGTTGCGCCACACCTATTATGCTCGCCGCGTGATGCAGCCGACCGCGATGGGCATCTACCCGATTAAGGATTTGGCGGGTTATTTCCATCTGTCGCCGCCGCAGCTGGCGGAATATGGCGTGGCGTTAGTGCCCACCACGTTTGCCGGCCAACGGGGTTTTATCTTGCTGGCCTCGAAGCGCGGCTGGGACGTCGGCAATCGCGCGTCGGTAGAATCGCTGCTGGATAAAGAGTGCGCGATATTGCCGCGTTGATTTTGCTACATAAAATGACACAGGTGAGAGCGACGAGGTCTCGCTCTCACCTTGTTGTCCCTACCTAAACCGCGCATCCCGAGAAAACAGAAAAGCGGCTTCCCGCTGGCGAGCGTCGGCTTGTGCCTGATCCCCCTGATAGCGCAAGATCATGATCAGCGTGGCGTAGACGTTGGCGTCGATGCGGCGCTGCAGATAGGCATTGGCCCACTGCCGATAGCCGGTCAACAGGGCATCATCGCGCGTTTGGTTATAGACCAGCAGCGAGTGAGATTGCTCGTCGAACGTTTTGCGCTCCCGATAGATCCAGGCGGCCGGCGGCGGCATCTGCTCGATGCTGTCGATGGTGGCCAGCATCGTGCGCTCCGATTGGGTGAGCGCCATGCGCCCTTGCCAGGCGAAGACCGCCATCACTAACACGCCGA
The DNA here is from genome assembly GCF_052168635.1 of Serratia sp. CY47444. Classification (NCBI taxonomy): domain Bacteria; kingdom Pseudomonadati; phylum Pseudomonadota; class Gammaproteobacteria; order Enterobacterales; family Yersiniaceae; genus Serratia; species Serratia sp. CY47444. The sequence goes on along the minus strand of NZ_JBJNMH010000004.1, from coordinate 114,713 downwards.
GCGCCGCCATTGCTACAGGCAGACTCAGGGCTTTGGCTAACGGCAGCGGGCGTGGGGCGCCGGTTTGGCCGTCCAACAGTGCCAGCAGCAGCAGAAACGCCAGCCAATGCGGCGCAGACAGATAGAAAGGGTATTCCAGTTGGGTGTGTATCAACATTGGCAGCAGCACCAGAAACAGCCCGACGCGCGCACCGGCCGGCGCTTCGCGATCCTGTTGCCAGGCGCGTTTCAGCAGCAGCGCGCCGGCGACGATGACGATAGCGATACCTGCCAGCGCCGGCAGGCCGCCCTCAACCCACCACAGCAGGATTTCATTGTGCGGATGCCCGGCGACTTCCAGCACTTCTCGCCAGGGCATTGTCTGCAGGCGGAAGTGCGCGAAGCTGTATTCAAAGCCGCCATAGCCCCAGCCCAGCAGCGGTTTGGCGAAAATCATGGCGACGGTGTCTTGCAGCATGGCCAGACGTGAATAATTAGAGCCTTCGCGTGCGATGAGACCTGCGCGGCCATCCAGGCCAAAGCCGGTGAACAGCACCGTCAGACCGATCGCGGCGCCCAGCAGCAGCGCGCCACCCGCCCAGCGGCTTTCGAGCGTGCGGTGGCGGGCAAAGCGCCACAGCAGTAGCAGCGCCGCCAATGCGGCCCCCAACCAGGCGGCGCGCGACTGGATCAGCACCAGCAGGGCTGAGAAAGCGGCCAGCAGCGCGAGCAGCGGGATTTGCCGCCGCCGCGTTGGCGCAGAGAGGGGAGCCAGCAGCTGCCAGAGCGCCAAAGCCAACCCGGTGGCGATAAAGCTGCCCAGCACGTTCGGTTGCTGAAAGACGCCGTAGACCCGGCTGCCGTTAGGGGATACCCAAGCCAGCGCGGGGGCGAACAGTTGCAGAGCCGCCAGCAGTGCCTGAACGCCGACGGCGAACAGCAGACCGTACAGCAACAGGTTGCGCTGCCTGGGGGTTAGGCGCAGCTGCAGGCAGGCGACATAGAAAAGCCAACCACCGAGCAGACCGGCGCAGCGCCACAGGGCGTCTTCGCGCCACTCGGAGCGAGTATACAGCAGCGGCAGCGCCAGCACGGCGATGCCGAGCAGCAACAGGCGTGCGGTGGGGGTCAGCGAAAGACGGGTACGGCCAAGGCAAACGGTGAACGTCACTATCAGCGTGGTGAGCGCCATGACGGCCCAGGCCAGAATGTTTTGCGGCAGCGCCAGACCGTCGCCGCCCATATTGGGGTAATAAATCGGCAGGATCACCGTCATCCAGATCAGCAGCAGGGGCAGCACGGCGATGGTCGCTGCGTTAGCGGAAGATTTATCGGCCATGGTTAACCTGCCATGGCCTGATAGCGTTTATTGAATGCATGTTTTTATTATTCCCTTTCCTTTGTCCTGATATTGAAATGCGTGTAATGTTCAATTCGCAAATGTCTCACGGAAAATTTAAACCGTCTTTATGGTGAAGCGATAAATAATGTTTGCCCTGAGAATGCGCGAGGCTGTGTACCCAAAGAAAGGTTAAGCCGTATTTTTCACCCGCAAAAGGTATGTTTGTTGTTTGCAAAACAGACGCGTCATTTTCTCAAATCTATTGTGATTCAGTCAATTCATAATCTAATTCTTGTTTTTATCAATTGAAATCAAATGGTTGATTGTGATTCCTGCGTGCGTGAATATCGTGGAGTATCCCGGCAATGGCCTATATTGGCAGGCCCTGTGAAGAATAAAAGAGGTATCTGCTTTTTTAATTGATGTCGTCAGTGTCGGCGCGACGGCGGAAATTTACCTCATCGTTTCTCATTGCTGATTTTTAAATTCAATGTGATTTTCATTTTATTATTTTTATTAGGATTCTTCTTTTCTTTATCTGTTTTTTTAAATTTTCATGAAATGATTTATTATTAGGATTGTTCTGCTGCATTGGAAATAAAAGCAGTTATGACTTGAGCCTCCCCGTTGCCGCGGCAGAATACAGACTAACGCGCCTGCCCAAGCGCGTTAGTCTCGTCTCTTGTGCGCTTACTCCACGTCGCCGATCCGTTCCAGCGCATCCACCACCAGATCCCAGAATTTATCCTGATCCAGTTTGACCGCGACCTGGGTGTGGCAGTCCGGCGGCGGCGGCGCGCGGAAGTCCGCGACCGTCATGCCCAACGTCAGGGTGCCGGTCAACTCGATATCCACCGGCGCTTTGCGCACCGACATGACGCTCGGATCGATCACATAGGCCACCGCGCAAGGATCGTGCACCGGCGGGGCACTGAAGCCCTGCGCCTGCCGGTACATACGGCCAAAGAATGCCAGCAGTTCGCCGACGAAGGCGGCCGGCCGGGTGCCCAGGGCGGCGATGCGTTCGCAGACTGCCGGCGTGGCCAAAGCCTGGTGAGTGAGATCCAGCCCGACCATGGTCAGCGGCCATTTTTCGTTAAATACAATGTGCGCCGCTTCGGGATCGATTTTGATATTGAACTCCGCCACCGCGCTCCAGTTGCCCACATGGTAGCCGCCGCCCATCAGCACCACTTCCTTGACCCGCTCGGCAATGCGCGGCTCTTTACGCACCGCCATGGCGATATTGGTCAGGCCGCCGGTAGGCACCAGCGTCACGCTGCCGGGCGGGTGGGCCATCACGGTATCGATGATCAGATCCACCGCGTGGCGCGAGTCCAGCTGCAGGTGGGGTTCCGGCAGCACCGGGCCATCGAGGCCGGAATCGCCGTGAATGTCGGGCGCCACTTCGATATTGCGCACCAGCGGGCGCGGGCAGCCGGCGGCGAAGGGCACGCCGGTGATATTGGCGATGCGGGCCACCGCCAGCGCGTTGCGCGTCACTTTGTCCAGCGTTTGGTTACCCACCACGGTGGTGACCGCCAGTAGGTCGATCTGCGGATTGCCCCAGGCCAGCAGCAGGGCAATCGCGTCGTCATGCCCCGGGTCACAGTCCAGTATGATTTTTTTCATGGTTATTCCTGATACAGGGAGAGGTTCCCGCAGCATAGCGCAGCGCGGCGACGTGGGATAATGCCGATGATGCTTTTGTTAACGGCATCAAAGCCTTGCCACTTTTACGATGTAATGAAACGTAAATCCTCATCGTCGGGCTTTACCCTGGAGTTTACTCCAGGGTTTACAGTGAGCTTCAGCGTCAATGCACAGAGGAGAGGTGGGATGAGCTTACTGAAACGGTTGTTGGGGCAAGGCGGTGTTAACGGTGGTCATCAGCGTGCGGGCCACGGCGGGGGCCATCATGGTAACCGCTATAACCAGCATGGCGAGCCGGGGCCGCAGTGCCCGGAATGCCGGGCGGTGAATAAATCGGGCGCGCGTTATTGCCACCGCTGCGGTCAGCCGTTTGCCGCGGTGAGCGCCACCTACGGCCAGTGCGCCGCGCCGCTGCCGTCGGGCAGCCGCTTTTGCCCGCAGTGCGGCGGCGGTGTGCCGTGAACCGGGGCGGTTGGACACTCGCGCTGCTGCTGGGCGCCATGGTGCTGTGGACGCTGCTGGCCTGGGGCGTCGCCGGGGTGCTGGCCTGGCTCCCGGCGTTGGCGGAGGCAGCCGGGAAAGCATCGTTGCCGGTGAACGGTGCGCTGAACCTGGTGCCGCAGGCGGTGTTGGACGTCTGGCTACCGTGGCTGAAACAGCTGGCCAGCGGGCTGGCGAGCTATTTTCCTCTGCTGCTGACCTGGGCGGGCTACGCCGTCTGGCTGCTATGGGGCCTCGGCATGCTGGCGCTGGTGCTGCTGGGCGCGCTGGCGCACCGTTATTTGAGCGGCGCTCAGCGATAGCCCTGATAGACCGCCGCCACGCGTTCGAAATAGTCGGTTAGGTAGTTGATACACACCTGCACCTTCAGCGGCAGTTTGTCCTTCTCGGTATAGAGCGCGTAGATCGGCCGCGGATCCGAATGGTAGCTTTTGAACAGGATCTCGATCTCGCCGCGTTTGATCTCTTCGATCACCCACATCAGCGGGGCGTAGGCGATGCCGGCGCCGTTTTTCAGCCAACGGATCATGGTGGAGGAGTCGTTGGTGACGAAGCGCCCCTGCGGGGAAATGCGCGTGGTGATGCCTTCCGGCGACATCAGTTCGAATTCGCTGTCGGGCCGCACGCTGTACTCCAGCCAGGAGAAGTTGACCATGTCGCTCGGCTTCTGCGGCGTGCCATGCTGGCTCAGGTAGCTTTTGGCGGCGCACACCACCATCGGCATCTGCCCCAGGCGGCGGGAGAACAGGCTGGAGTCCTGCAGCGCGCCGGTGCGGATCACCAGATCCAGCCCGTCGGTGATCAGGTCCGGTGCCGGAATGCCGGTCACCAGGTTGACCGTCAGACCCGGATACTCTTTCATCATCTCGGCGGTCATGTTCGCCAGCACGTTTTGCGCCATGGTGGATGAGCTGCCGATACGCAGCGTACCGGCGGGCGTATTGTTAAACGCATACAGTTGCTCATGCACTTCGCTGACTTCCTGCAGCATGCGTCGGCAGCCCTGATAGTAGATTTTGCCGGCCTCGGTCAGGCCGATGCTGCGCGTGCTGCGGTTCAACAGCTTGACCTGCAGCTCATTTTCCAGTTTCGAGACGGTTTGGCTGATCGATGAAACGCTCATGCCGAGTTGGCGCGCGGCCGCGGTAAACGACCCGAACTCAACCACTTTGGCGAATACCGACATCCGTTTTAATCTTTCCATTATTCACTCTGGCTTAAAAGTGATTTAGATCACAGATTGTTGATGCCTTGATAGTAAGCAGGCTAATATAACGTGGTCGGGTGAATAGACCTTACCAACGTGCGAGAGCGATCGGCGACGTAATCCTGCCGCTCCTCCGGCACCCTCGCAATCCCTGTCGTGGACGTCTGCCCCAAAGTTTAACCTTTTTTCGGGTTCGTGACCTGGACAAGCTGTCTGGTCAAGATTTGTGGCGCGCGCACGCTAAAATGTAAAGAGAATGTGAATGGCGAGATGTGTCTTTCCCCGGCGCAGTGAACAATAAGGAAAAAGTGATGAGTTTGCTTCCGGTTATGGTCATCTTCGGACTGTCGTTTCCGCCGGTGTTTTTCGAGCTGCTGGTATCGCTGGCGCTATTTTTTCTCTTGCGCCGCCTGCTGCAGCCGACGGGGATTTACGATTTTGTCTGGCATCCGGCGCTGTTTAATACCGCGCTGTATTGCTGCTTGTTTTATCTGATTTCGTGTCTTTTTGTTTGAGGTCGCTGTGAAAAATTTTTCAATAAAAATAACCCGAATCGCGATCACTTTGATTCTTGTGCTGCTGGGCATTGCCGCGGTATTCAAGGCCTGGGTGTTCTACACCGAGTCGCCGTGGACGCGTGATGCCAAGTTCACCGCCGACGTGGTGGCGATCGCGCCGGACGTCAGCGGCCTGCTGACCGACGTGCCGGTGGTGGACAACCAGCTGGTGAAGAAAGGTCAGGTGCTGTTCGTGGTCGATCGGCCGCGTTATGAGCAGGCCTTGGCGGAAGCCGGCGCCGACGTCGCCTACTATCAGACGTTGGCGGCGGAGAAACGGCGTGAGGCCGGCCGCCGCGTGAAGTTGGGCGTGCAGGCGATGTCGCAGGAAGAGATTGACCAGTCGAACAACTCGCTGCAGACCGTGCAGCACCAGCTGGCGAAGGCCATTGCGGCGCGCGAGCTGGCGCAGCTGGATCTGGAGCGCACCACGGTGCGCGCCCCGGCCGATGGCTGGATCACCAACCTCAACGTACACGCCGGTGAATACATCACCCGTGGGTCGGTGGCGGTGGCGCTGGTGAAGAAAGATTCCTTCTACATCCTGGCGTACCTGGAAGAGACCAAGCTGAACGGCCTGAATAAGGGCGATCGCGCGGAGATCACTCCGCTCGGCAGTAACCGCATCATGCACGGCACCGTCGACAGCGTGGCGGCGGCGGTGAACAACAGCAGCAGCACGGTGAACAACAAAGGGTTGGCCTCGATCGACAGCAACCTGGAGTGGGTACGCCTGGCGCAGCGCGTGCCGGTGAAAATCCTGCTGGACGCCAAGGATCAACAGCATCCGTACCCGGCCGGCACCACTGCCACCGTGGTGATCGTTGGCAAAAACGATCGCAATGCCGACAGCGGCTCACCTTTTGTGCGCCTGATGCACCGGCTGCGTGAGTTCGGCTAATGAGCAGCCCAACCTTTATCCGGCTGAGATTCGCCTTCAAACTCAGCTTCGCGATTGTGTTTGCGCTGTTCGTCGGCTTCCATCTCAATCTGGAAACCCCGCGCTGGTCGGCGATGACCGCCGCCATCGTCGCCGCCGGCCCGGCCTTTGCCGCCGGCGGTGAACCCTTCTCCGGCGCCATCCGCCACCGCGGCTGGCTGCGTATCATCGGCACCTTTATCGGCTGCTTCGTCGGCCTGATCATTATCATCACCACCGCCCGCGCGCCGGTGGTGATGCTGCTGCTGTGCTGCATCTGGGCCGGTTTCTGCACCTGGCTTTCTTCACTCATCAAGGTGGAGAACTCCTATGCCTGGGGGCTGGCCGGATATACCGCGCTGATCATCATCGTGACGGTCGCTACCAGCGAGTCTCATCTGCTGGAAGCGCCGCAGTTCGCCATCGAGCGTTGCAGCGAGATCGTGCTGGGGATCGTCAGCGCCGTGTTGGCGGATCTGCTGTTCTCGCCGCGTTCGATCAAACAGGACATCGATCGGGCGGTGGATCAGCTGCTGGTGGCTCAATACCGCCTGATGCAGATGTGCATCAGCAACGCCGACAAAGAAGAGATCGATCGCGCCTGGAGCAATCTGGTCAAGAGCACCACGGCCCTGGACGGCATGCGCAACAACCTGATGATGGAGTCCTCGCGCTGGCAGAAGGTCAATCGACGGGTGAAGGCGCTGCATACACTGTCGCTGACGCTGATCACCCAGGCCTGCGAAACCTATCTGATCTTGTTGAATCACCCGGAGGCACTGAAAGACAGCCTGCGGGAGCAACTGATGGTCCCGGCGGAAACCCCGCAGGAGATCCACAAGCGCATGAAGCTGTTGCGCCAGGTGCTGACCACGCATCGTTCCGAGGAAACGCTGCCGACCATCACCGGCTGGGTCGGCGCGGCGACTCGCTACCTGTTGCTGTCGAAAGGCGTGCACGCCAACTGCAGCATCAGCGCGGTGGAAGAAGGGGTGCTGAGCAACGAAACCGTGGTCAAACCGACCTCGGCGGAAGGGCATCACGCGATGATCAACGGCTTGCGTACCTTTGTGGCGACGGCCTTCGGCAGCCTGCTGTGGCTGTGGACCGGCTGGACGTCCGGCAGCGGTTTTATGGTGATCATCGCGGTGATCACCTCGCTGGCGATGCGCACCCCGGCGCCGCGCATGGTGGCGATGGATTTCGTGCTGGGCATGCTGGCGGCGATCCCGGTCGGTTCCCTGTTCTTCATGGTGATCCTGCCGGCGACCCAGCAGAGCATTTTGCTGCTGTGTCTCAGCCTCGGCCTGCTGGCGTTTTTCATCGGCATCGAGGTGCAGAAGCGGCGGCTCGGTTCGCTGGGGCTGCTGGCGGGGACCATCAACATTCTGGTGCTGAGCAACCCGATGGAGTTCAACGTGACCCAGTTTCTCGATGGGGCGCTGGGCCAGTTCCTCGGCAGCTGCGTTGGGCTGATGGTGCTGCTGCTGATCCGCGATAATTCGCGCGAACGCACCGGCCGCACGTTGCTCAACCAGTTCGTCAGCAGCGCGGTGTCGGCGCTGACCACCAAGGCGGCGCGCCGTCGGCAAAACCACCTGCCTGCGCTGTATCAGCAGCTTAATCAGCTGCTGATGATGTTCCCGAACGACATCGCCAAGTATCGTCTGGCGCTGAACCTGATCATCGCCCACCAGCGCATGCAGCGAGCGGAAATTCCGGCCAGCGAAGAGCTGTCGGCCTTCCACCGCCAGATCCGCAGCACCGCCGATCGGGTAGTCTCCGCCAAGAACGACGTCAAGCGCGCCTATTACTACGATCGCTTGCTGGGTGAGATGAACGAGTACCAGCAGAAGCTGGTGGACAATCAGGCACCGCTCAGCGTCACCGGGCCCGTGAAACGCCTGGCCGATATGCTGCATCGCTATCGTCACGCCTTGATCGATTGATGCGTTCCCTCCTGTTGCGCCGCGTTGTGCGGCGTCTTCCCTGACTATACTGAAAGCAGTGCCCGATCTGGCGGGCCGTCTCATAAGAGGCGGCCCGTTTTCAGAGAGACTCCGAGTGCCAGAACGGCTGGAAAGTGGCATCATTGTCATGAATGGATGAAACGCTTACCGCCGCGAAAACGTGACGTGCCGGTCATCTTAGTTTCATCCAGGTCGACTATATACCTAACTAGCCTGGGGGGGCTGCGGCACCTTCGGCGGCATAATTTCAGGGAATGTCATGAACAAGCGGATTCTGTTGGCGATTGTCATCGCCGTGGTCATCGCCGTCTTCAGCGCGCTGCGCGGCAACGAGCACCGTGCGATCGACGGCAATCCGGCGAGGGTGCCGGCACCGGCGGGCCAGCAGCAGAGCATCGACCGGCTCACGCAGCAGCAAACGGTGGTGAGCTACCTGCAGCAGCATCAGCGGCTGCCGGACTATTACGTCACCAAGAAGCAGGCGCGCGAGCAGGGCTGGGATCCGCGTTCAGGCAACCTCTGTGCAGTATTGCCGGGCAAGGCGATTGGCGGCGATCGATTCTCTAACCGTGAAGGGCAACTGCCGAGCGCCGGCGGCCGGGTCTGGCGCGAAGCGGACATCAATTACCAGTGTGGCCGGCGCGGCGCCGATCGCCTGTTGTATTCGAGCGACGGTCTGATCTTCGTTACGCGCGACCATTACAAAAACTTCATTCGTGTGGAGTGAGTTTGATGGCAAAAGTAGAGTTTGATTTTGAGCAGATCCAGGACGTGCCAACCTTCTACCGCGATTTCGCGCACAAGTTTGCGCTGGACGAGGGGTTTGGCGCCAACCTCGACGCGCTGTGGGACGTGGTGACCGGCGATATCGGTCTGCCGGTGGAAATCGAGTTCACCCACCTCAATGCCCGCAGCAAGCGTCGTTTCGGCGCAATCATTCTGCTGTTTGAAGAAGCGGAAGAAGAGCTGGAAGGCAGCCTGCGCTTCAATATCCGCGAAAGCAGCGGCGAACCGGCGCATCACCGGGGATGAAACGGGTTCATCCCGGGACGGCGGCGGCGCTTAGTCAGCCGCTTCGGCCAGCTCGCGCAGGTATTGGAAGATCTGGCGGTAAGCCTTAGGCGGCTTGTTGGCGGCCTTCTCTTTCTGCGCGTTGCGCACCAGTGAACGCAGCTGTTGACGATCGGCTGCTGGATACAGATCCAGGATCGACGGAATGACGTCATCGCCTTCTTCCACCAGGCGGTCGCGCAGCGCTTCCAGCTTATGGAACAGCGAAACCTGCTGGTTGTGGCGGTTTTTCAGCTTGTCGAGCGCGGTCTGAATCGGCTCGATATCGCGGGCGCGCAGCATCTTGCCGATCAGCTGCAGCTGACGGCGACGGCCCTCTTTCTTGATCTTCTGCGCCAGTTCGATGGCGGCGCGCAAATCTTCATCCAACGGAATGCGATCCAGCGCGTTTTTGCCCAGATCGACCATTTCGGCCCCCAGGTCTTTCAGCGCTTCGGCATCACGTTTAATTTCACTTTTACTGACCCAGATAATCTCGTCATCGTCCTCGTTTTCATTCTCCGGGACATCGTCGAGCCAGTCTTCAGGCTGTTTGTTCATGGTAGGCTCCGTTAAAAAGAGGCTAATCCTAACAGGTTGCCGGCTTTATGCGAAATTCAACGCGGTTCCTGTTAGACTCAACGGCAGAGATCTCAGGATTTTTGCGCGCCGCCCCGCGTGCACAACTACGCCGCTCCGGCACTTTTCTCAACGATTTTCTGATTAATTATGGCAGATTGATGAAAGTAGTCACTCAAGTTGCAGAACAGCGCAAGGCGCTGGAACAGGCCGTTTCTCAGGCGCTGGAGCTGGCCCGCGCCGGTTCCGACGCGGCGGAAGTCGCGGTCACCAAATCGACCGGCATCAGCGTCAGCACCCGCTTCGGCGAGGTGGAAAACGTCGAGTTCAACAGCGATGGCGCGCTGGGCATCACCGTGTATCACCGCCAGCGCAAAGGCAGCGCCTCTTCCACCGATCTCAGCCCGGATGCCATCGCCCGCACCGTACAGGCGGCGCTGGACATCGCGCGCTACACCTCTGAAGATCCCTGCGCCGGCCCGGCGGAGAAAGATCTGCTGGCGTTCGAGGCGCCGGATCTCGATCTGTTCCACCCGACCGAGCTGGACGCCGAGCGCGGCATCGAGCTGGCGGCGCGCGCCGAGCAGGCTTCGCTGGCGGCGGACAAATGCATTACCAACACCGAAGGCGGCAGCTTCAACAGCCACTACGGCATCAAGGTGTTCGGCAACAGCCACGGCATGCTGCAAAGCTACTGTTCCAGCCGTCATTCGCTGTCCAGCTGCGTCATTGCGGAGCAGGACGGCGACATGGAGCGGGATTACGCTTACACCATCGGCCGTGCGATGGGCGATCTGCACAGCCCCGAGTGGGTGGGGCAGGAGTGCGCTCGCCGCACGCTGGCGCGTCTCGCGCCGCGTAAGCTGTCGACCATGAAGGCGCCGGTGCTGTTCGCCTCCGAAGTGGCCACCGGGCTGTTCGGCCATCTGGTGGGGGCCATCAGCGGCAGCAGCGTCTACCGCAAATCCACTTTCCTGCTGGACGCGCTCGGCAAACAGATCCTGCCGTCGTGGCTGACCGTCGAGGAACATCCCCATCTGCTGAAAGGGCTGGCGTCAACGCCGTTCGACAGCGAGGGCGTGCGCACCCAACGGCGCGATATCGTCAAGGATGGCGTGCTGCAAACCTGGCTGATGACCAGCTACTCGGCGCGCAAGCTGGGCCTGCACAGCACCGGCCATGCCGGCGGCATCCATAACTGGCGCATTGCCGGGCAGGGCGCAGACTTCGCCGGCATGCTGAAACAGCTTGGCACCGGCCTGGTGGTCACCGAATTGATGGGCCAGGGCGTCAGCGGCGTCACCGGCGATTATTCTCGCGGCGCCGCCGGTTTTTGGGTGGAAAATGGCGAGATCCAGTACCCGGTCAGCGAGATCACCATCGCCGGCAACCTGAAAGACATGCTGCGCAACATCGTCAGCGTCGGCAGCGATATCGAAACCCGCAGCAATATCCAGTGCGGTTCGGTGCTGCTGCCGGAAATGAAGATCGCCGGCCAGTGATCCTCTGTGCGGCCGGCGCCCGCCGGCCGCGCGTTATCCCGCCTCAACCTTGCTTACAAATCTCCGGTTTCGGTTTTGCCCGGCCTTGCCTATGGTAGCGGTGGGTTAACTAAAACAATAACTGGAAGGTGAGCAAACATGCAGAATACCCTGAAAGCGCTGGCGGCGTTGACGCTGCTGGCGGCCAGTTCGCTGGCGGCCGCCGCCGATCTGGGCGACGATATGGACACCCTGGCGGAAAACTACAAAACGGTGCTGAATACCGACTCCGCCGCCACCCTCAAACAGAGCCTGCAGAACATGCGCGCCGCCGCGCAGGATGCCAAGCAGGGTACTCCGCCGAAGCTGGAAGACAAAGCCGCCGACAGCCCGGAGATGAAAGATTTCCGCAGCGGGTTGGATACCCTGATCGGCCAGATCGATCAGGCGCTGGTGCTGGCCAATCAGGGCAAAGTCGCCGATGCCAAGCAGCTGGCGCAGGGCTTCAAGCAAACCCGCGACGCCAACCACAAGAAATTCCGCTAACCCGTCAACCGTCGCGCCCGTCTTCCGTCAGATAGGAGGAGGGCGCCTGCCCCAGCACGCGGCGAAACATGGTTGAAAACGCCGCGCTGCTGTCATATCCCATCTCCATGGCCACCTGCGTCACGCTGCGCCCTTCGGCCAGCAGCGCCAACGCCAGCACCACGCAGGCGCGCTGGCGCCATTGCGAAAACGGCAGGCCGGTCTGCGCGCGAAAGAAGCGGCTGAAGGTGCGAATGCTCATGTACAGACGAGGCGCCCACCGCTGCGCGGAGTCGTGGGCGTCGGGGTGCTGCAAAAAGGCGCGGCACAGCTCGCCTAACCGAGGATCGGCGGGCAGCGGGATGTGCAACGGCAAGGGCTGCAGCCTGGCCAGCTCATGCAGCAGCAGTGTTGCCAGCGCTCCGTCGCGCCCCTCTTGTTCATACTCCAGCGGCATATCCACCGCCGCCATCAACAGCTGACGCATCAGCGGAGTGACGCTGACCACCTGGCATACCTGCGGCCGTTCGGCGGGCAACGCGCCGGGTTCGAGGTATAGGCTGCGGGTAGTGACGCCGACCATCCTCACCGCGTGCGGCATCTGCGGCGGCAGCCATACCGCGTGCTGCGGCGGGACGACCCAATTGCCTTGCTGCGTGAAAACGTGCATGACGCCGGTGGCGCCGTACAGCAACTGCGCGCGCCGGTGGCTGTGCATCGGCAGCAGGTGTCCCGGCGGATAATCGGTGCCGATGGCGATCACCGCGCGCGTTACGTGGTCGATGTCATCAATGCGGACGTTGCGCATGTGTTTCCTTTGGCGGGCACATTGGCCGAAACGCAATGATAGTTGGCCTTTCATATAAAGCAAGCCAGCGGCCGCCGCCCTACTATCGGGGCAGAAAAATAATGCTTGTTCGCGGTGCCGTTATTTTATCGGCCATAAAGCCCGTGCAAGTTTTCACACCGGGGTGGGACGAAGGTTTTCGTTCTCGCAATACAAGAAGTTAATAAGGAATAAAGCGTCATTTATTCCAACACCTGAAGCAATAGTTCTTAGCGCAGTTCAATGACTATAAGGTGATATTTCATGTATAAGTTCGGTGTGGTTGGCGGCGGAGCCGCCGGGATCGCTTTTGCGTATAACTTTATAAAAAATAAGTCGGTTAATCATTGCAAAAGGCCGCTTTCCCTGACGGTGTTCGACAAGCAGGGCTTCAAGGGCGGAATGGCATACAGCAGCGATTTTGACAGCCATATATTAAATATGACGCCGGAAAATATGTCGGCGGATATTTTCGACGACACGCACTTCGTTGATTGGATCGCCATGCATTTCCCGCAGTTTTGCCAGGATCGTTATCCGCCGCGCTGGCTGTATCGGGAATATCTCGATTTTATTCGCGACATGACGATTTATATGGCGGCGGACAGTAACGTCGCGCTGAATTTCGTGACCGCCGAAGTGAATGCCATCGCGCCGCTCGAAGCCGGCTACCGGCTGACCACCACCTGTGGCGGCGCCGAACAGATGAATGCGCTGGTGCTGTGTTCGGGGCACAACCCGCCGGAGTGTCTCTATCCGGTGGATGGCGTGATCGCTTATCAGGCCCACCAGGATCTGCCGCCGATCAACCCTTATTCGAGCATCGGCGTAATCGGCTGCAGCCTGACGGCGATCGATGCCATCGTTGAGCTGATGGAGCGCCTGGGGGCGACCGATATCTGCGCCCTGTCGCGCTCGGGCCTGTTCCCCAGCGTGCAGCCGGCGCTGATGCGTCCGCCGCCGGAGGCGTTTGTTGAGGCGCTACGGCGCTTTGTCGCCGGCAGCGATTTTATTGACGCGCATCAGCTGGTGCATGCGATCAATGCCGCGCTGGCGCGCCACTATCCGGGGCCGGAGCGGCTGACGGTGCTCTCGGCGCTGGGGGAAAGGCGCGATTGCTATCGCGATCTGGCAGACAGTCTCGATCGCGCGCGTTTTGCTCGGGAGCATATCTGCAGCTATCTGGCGGCGATCCACCCGGCGGTGTGCGCCGCCTGGGTCAAGATGGATGCCAACAACCGGCAGGTCTTCATGCGCTTTTACAACTCCTCCTGGATGCGCAATCGGCATGCCATGCCGCTCAAGAACGCCAGCAAGATCGTGGCGGCGCTGGAGAGCCAACGCCTGCGTGCCTGCGGCGGCCTGGTGGATATCAGTAAGGGGACGGACGGGTTTATTCTTCGTTGCCATGAGACGCGGGTGCATGCGCAGTATCTGTTCAACTGCACCACGCCTTCCTATCAACTGCCGCCCAACCGCCTGAGCCATCAGCTGCTGCAAGACGGGTTGGTGCAAGAGAACCTGTTCGGCGGTGTGAAGTGCAACCCGCACACGCTGAAAATCGCCGACCGACGCGGCCGTGAGCAGCATCTCTACTCGCTCGGCGCGCCCGCCAAGGGCGATCTGTTTTACACCTCGGCGATGGAATCCATCACGCGGGATATCAGCAAGATCGTGTTTAACAACCCTATTTTCAACGCAAAGAAGGCTGAAGTATGAAAAACGTAGCGCTCTTTGTCGGCAACGACATTTTCTCCTGGCTGGTGTGTCAGGATCTGATCGCCGCTCTGAAGGACGAGTGTGCCTTTACGGTGTATTTCCCCTTGGCGAAGAGCGCCGGGCGCACGCTGGAGCCGGCGGTTCGCCGCCTGGGGCTGTATGAGCGCGAAGTGCTGAACGATTTCGTGTTCCCGTTCGTGGGCCGCAACGCCGCCGCCTGCGACGGCGCCTATCAGTCGCCGGCCCTGTTCCTGGCCGCCGCCGGGGTAAAAGCACATCGCGTTCTCGACATCAACGACACCGCGTTTATCAGCAGCCTGGGGCATATGGATGGGGTGATCTCCCTGCGCTGTTATCAGAAATTCTCCGCCGACTATGTGCGCGCCTTCAGCCGACGCGGCAAGCTGCTGTGGAACCTGCACCCGGGAGATTTGCCGCGCTATCGCGGGGTGATGACGCTGTTCCGCGCGATGATGAACGGTGACAGGGACTGCGCGGTAACGCTGCATGAAATGGATGAGCACTGGGACGCCGGCCCGGTGATCGCCCGTCTGCCTGCCGAGCTGCGTCACGACCTGTCGTTCCTGGAAAACATGATGCTGTTGGGCGTACAGAGCGGCGCTTTCCTGGCGCGTCAGCTGATGCGGGCGGAGCACAGCGAAGCGATAGCGGCGGAAAAGCAGGGCGATTCGCGCTACTGGGGCTTCCCGGACGCGCAGACGCTGGCGCAGGCAGAACAGGCGGGCATTGAGCTGGTGGACCATGACGCCGTGCGCGAGCAGTATCTGGGGCTGTTCGTCGGCGATCGTTTCCACCCGTTGGCGGGGCAGTTCTGCGCCGGATTCGACGACTTCGTGCGGGCGCACGGCCATGATTGAAACCTTGATTGTACTGGGTGCCGGTTTTCTGACCGGCATCACCACCATTCTGTTCGGCTTCGGCGGAGGCTTTGTGGTGGTGCCTTTCGTCTACCACCTGATCTCCGCCTCGGGCGAGCAGCCCGGCCAGGCGATGCATATCGCGGTGGCGACCTCGACGGCGGTGATGATCCTCAACGCGAGTTACGCCACGCTGACCAACTGGCGCAGCGGCAACCTGCTGCGTGAAACCATCGTGCCGCTGATCTTTTTCATCGGCATCGGCGCGGCGCTGGGTGCGTTCGCCTCTTCGCTGCTGGCGGACGGCGTGATCCGCGGGCTGTTTGTGGTCTATATGGCGGTGACCATCGCCGATTGTCTGTTCCGCCGGGGTTTTTTGATCAAACCGGCGCGCGCCGAGCTGTCCCCCGTCACGCTGTGGGGCGGGGGGCCGCTGATCGGCGGCATCGCCACGCTGCTGGGGGTGGGCGGCAGCGTGATGACCGTACCGCTGCTGCGCCGCCACGGCTACGACATGAAATATTGCGTCAGCGCCGCCAACCCGCTGTCGATCCCGGTGGCGGTGATCGGGGCGCTGATGTATATCGTGTTGGGGTGGCACGAGATGAGCGGGCCGCAGTATCTGGGCTACGTCAATCTGAACATTCTGGGGTTGTTGGTGGTCGCGGGGATTGCGGGGATCGTGTTTGCCAGGCGCTGTTTGCCGAAGGTGAGCGATGCGCTGCATGCCAAAATCTACGTGCTGCTGCTGATCGCCGTGCTGATCGCTATCTACCTCTGAGACAGAAAGGGCGGCCGGATGCCGCCCTGAAAACCGCTTAACGGTGGTATTCGCCCGCCGCTTCCGGCTGGTACAACAACTCCAGCACTTCAATCCGCGCTTCTTCACCGTTCGGCAATTGCCAGGAGATCTGCTTGCCGACGTGCATGCCAAGCAGCGCTGCGCCCAGCGGCGCCATCACCGACAGCTGATCGTGGCTGTCTTTCAGCGATGCCGGGTAAACCAGCGTGCGCACGTGCTCTTCATCGGTGTGCAGATCGCGAAAACGCACGCGGCTGTTCATGGTCACCACGTTGGCCGGCATTTTCTCCGGCGGCAGGATTTCCGCGCGATCCAATTCGTCGTTCAGCGCGGCGGCGACGTCGGTATTGGCAAAGGCCGGTTGTTCCAATAGCGCATCCAGGCGTTCCGCATCCAGCTCATTAATAGTAATGATGGGTTTGGTCATTCCACTCTCCAGTCAAATCAAAGGGCGCCAGTCTGTGCGCCCATAAATTCGGAAAAACAACACAAAGCAACACCCCCGCGCCAGAGGAGCGGGGGTGTGGGTAATGTCGATTTGTCCTAGTGATAGTAGGCGGTTGGGGCAAGAAAAGAAAGAGATCCCGATCACGAAGGCTTTTATCGTCAATCGAGGCAAAAAAAACCGTTAGCCGGGTTATGTAATTGTTATCTCATTCACTTTTTCGCCGCAGCGCCGTTTTGCGAAATGGATCTCCGCGTGTCATTCGATTTCCACTTCGAACTGGAAAAAACCGGTCTACACAGAAAATCCTACCGGGAGTAGGGTAAAGACATCACAGAAAGCGGGTTATTCAGGTGATGCGCTTTACGGCTTACTGATTAATGTGGGATCTAGGGGTACTGAAAAGTGAATGATGGATCTGCTTCGATAAAAGAAATTGAACAATCCGATGTCAGCGAAGCCGGGGCGATCACCGCTCGGGTGTTGGCGGATATTACCGCGATGCTGAATGCTGAAAATATTTATACCAATGCGGTGCAGCAACAGATGCTGGAATCGCATATTCGTGCCATGGTGCTGCGTTCAATAACCGGCGAGCCGTTGCCGGAGGTAGATAAATCATTGTTCGACGAAATCTCCGCCGAATCCATGCAAATGGCGGAGCGCGTGGTGGATCAGTTTGACACATTGCCTATCGAAGAAGCCTATTTATTGTCAGTGCACTTCGAAGTGGCGAAAGATAATAACGCATAGCGGTTAATGCATCGATTTAAATCAGGAGAATATAACATGGGTCAAATTACCGTAGTGATCGGCGATCGTTTGGGCAAAGGGCAAAAAGTCGGCCAGGGTGTTGAAAACGCAGGCGGAAAAGCGGTGGTTATCCCCGGCGTGGCGGCGGACATGAAGCTGGGCGACGTCATGAAAGCGGAAAACGCGCAGCTGGGCATCTCTTTTTGCGGTAGCGGTGGCGCCGGCGCAATTACCGCGCAAACCAAATACGGCTACAAAGCCAAATACGGCATGCGTTCGGTGGAAGAGGGCGTGACGGCAATTAATGAAGGCTGCAACGTGCTGGGTTTCGGCTTTATGGATAAAGAAGAGCTGGGCCAGAAACTGGTGGAAGCCTACGTCAAAAAACATGGCAACCCATAATGAAAGAGCAATATACCACATCGGTAAAGGTGGAGGGTAAAGGCGACAGCAAAGCGAAAGCTTTTGCTTCCGCCTTGGCTAATGTGCAGGGCGCGGTATTAAAGTCCACCAACAATATTCTGCTGCGCATCGAGCCGCAGGACGTCAGCGTAGTGAAAGCGGAAGAGAAAATAACTAAAGAGAAATTTCTTTTCTTCTTTTTGCCGCGTGAAAGAAAGAGCTATGCCGTTTCTCTGGAAATAACCGTGAACGTAACCATTATCAATACCGAGAAGGTTGTCTTCGTCACGAAATAAAAACGTTAGCATAAATGAAAGGGTATACTGATGTTTTTAATCATCTTATTTAAATCGATAATTATCGGTGGGCTGGTGGGAGTCGGCGTAGGGGCCGGCGCCGCACGCATGTTCCACGCACCGACAACACAGGGCATGGGGGCGTTTCGTACCCTGGGCGAGCTGAACTCCTGCGAGGGCGATCCGGCTTCCCACTTCTCATTCGGTCTGGGCTTCTTCTTCAACGCCTGGGCGTCTTCCGTAGCGGCGGGTTCCTTCACGCAGGACGTCGATCACCGCATCATCCCGCACTGGGGCGCGGCGGCCCTGATGGTCAAGAACCGCAATCTGGCGCAAACGCTGCACGATCCGAAAAAAATGGCCATCGCCTGCGGCATCATCGGCATGCTGGTGGTGGCCTTCCTCAATACCACCGCTTCCGCCGTGCCTGCCGCGCTGCAGGTCACCGCGATCAAGGTGCTGGTGCCGGCGGCCAACCTGCTGGTGAATACCGTGATGCCGGTGATCTTCTGGCTGGCGGCGATCGACGCCGGGCGCCGTTCCGGCTTCTGGGGCACCATCTTCGGCGGCCTGGCGCAGCTGATTATGGGCAACGCCGTACCGGGCCTGGTGCTGGGCATTCTGATCGGCAAAGGCGTGGAAGAGAGCGGCTGGAACAAGATCACCAAGATCATGATGGCGGTGATCGTGCTGCTGTTCGTGCTGAGCGGCTTCTTCCGCGGCTTCGACATGAAAGTTCTCGAGTCCTTCAGCCTCGGCGTGCCGGGCTGGCTGGACGCCATTCACAATACCCTGAGCGGTAAATAAGGAGCGGGATGATGGAAGAGCAAACCCAAAAGGGCTTCTGGTACGCCGACTGGTCATTCCCGATTTTTGTTGGCCTGCTGTCCTCCGGCGTGTTCGCCGGGACGCACATGTACTACCTGTACGGCATCGGCGCCTTTAACGAAGTGGCCTTCGTCTCCATGCTGCGGGCGGGGATGGATACCGGTGTGTATGGCGCGGTGGCGGCGTTCGGCGCCAGCTTCCTGTTCGCGCGCATCATCGAAGGCTCGCTGGTGGGCATCCTGGACATCGGCGGTGCGATCCAGACCGGCGTCGGGCTGGGTGTACCGGCGCTGCTTTTGGGGGCCGGCATCGTGTTCCCGGTCGCCAACTTCGCCGCTTCGCTGGCCACCGGCCTGATCATCGGCCTGGCGATCGGTTATGTGATCATTCTGGCGCGCAAATTCACCATCAATCAGAGCAACTCCACCTACGGGGCTGACGTGATGATGGGCGCGGGCAACTCCTCGGGCCGCTTCCTCGGGCCGTTGATCATCCTGTCGGCGATGACCGCCTCGATCCCGATCGGCATCGGTTCGCTGCTCGGCGCGCTGCTGTTCTATATCTGGGGTAAACCGATCACCGGCGGAGCGATCCTCGGCGCGATGATCCTGGGGGCGATCTTCCCGGTAGCCATTTCTTAAGAGGCCTGCGCCAGGCGCCGCCCGAGGCTGCGGCGGCGCCCGGGCTAACAGGAGCAATGCGGTATGTATGACTTAGTAATCAGAGGCGCCAGACTGGCGGACGATACGCTGATCGATCTGGCGGTGAAAGACGGCAAAATAGCCTCGGTGGGGCGGCTGGCGGCGGATGTCCGCGCCGTTCGCCAGCTGGATCTGGCGGGCAACTGCCGCCTGAGCGCCGGTTGGATCGATGCGCACGTGCACTGCTATCCCGAATCGCCGATCTACCATGACGAGCCGGATCGGGTCGGCGTCGCCAGCGGCGTCACCAGCGTGGTCGATGCCGGCAGCACCGGCGCCGACGATATCGACGCTTTTTATCAGCTGACGCGCAGCGCTAAAACCAACGTTTTCGCCTTCCTCAATATCTCGCGCATCGGCCTGCTGCGGCAGAACGAGCTGGCGGAGATGACGGACATCGACAAGCGCGAGGCCGGCCAGGCCATCGCCAACCATCCCGGTTTCATCATCGGCATCAAGGCGCGCATGAGCAGCAGCGTGGTGGGCAAGAACGGCACTCGCCCGCTGGTGTTGGCCAAAGAGATCCAGCAGGAAAACCGCCAGCTGCCGCTGATGGTGCATATCGGCAATAACCCGCCGGATCTGGACGAGATCGCCGATCTGCTGACCCGCGGCGACATCATCACCCACTGCTACAACGGCAAACCGAACCGCATTCTGACGCCGGCGGGCACGCTGCGCGAGTCTATCCAGCGCGCGCTGCGGCGCGGCGTGCTGCTCGACGTGGGGCACGGCACCGCCAGCTTCAGCTTCGAGGTGGCGCGCCAGGCGATCACGCTGGGTATTTTGCCGCACACCATCAGCTCCGATATTTACTGCCGCAACCGCATGAACGGGCCGGTGCATAGCCTGGCGACGGTGATGTCCAAATTCTTCAGCGTCGGCCTGACGCTGCCGCAGGTGATCGCCTGCGTGACGGAGAACGCTGCGTCGGCGCTGCAGCTGAGCGGCAAAGGGCGGCTGGAGCCGGGCTATGACGCCGACTTCACGCTGTTTGAACTGCGCCGGGAACCGCAGGTGTTCGCCGACGCCGAAGGGCAAACCGCCGAGGGCGAACAGCTGTTGGTGCCGCTGGCCGCCGTGGTGGCCGGGGAAATCCTATTAACCGAACAAGGGGAGGCAAGCCATGTCTTCGATTTATGAAAAATACGGTTTGAAGCAGGTGATCAACACCTCCGGCCGCATGACCATTCTCGGCGTTTCTACGCCGCGCCAGGACGTGATCGACGCCGTTGATTACGGTCTGAACCACTATTTCGAAATCAAGGATCTGGTCAACAAGACCGGCGCCTACATCGCCGATCTGCTCAATGTGGAGGACGCGGTGATCGTTTCCTGCGCCTCGGCGGGCATCGCCCAGTCGGTGGCTGCCGTGATCGTCAAAGATAACGCCAATCTGCTGGTGAACCTGCACTCGATGCCGGTGACCGTGCCGCGCGAGATCGTGCTGCCGCGCGGCCACAACGTCAACTTCGGCGCGCCGGTGGACACCATGGTGGCGCTGGGCGGCGGCAAGGTGGTGGAGGCGGGGTACGCCAACGAATGTTCGCCGGAGCAGATTGAAGCCTGCATCACGCCGCAGACTGCGGCGATCCTGTACGTCAAATCGCACCACTGCGTGCAGAAAAGCATTTTGTCCGTCGAACAGGCGGCGGTGGTGGCGCGCAAGCATAACCTGCCGCTGATCGTCGACGCCGCGGCGGAAGAAGATCTGATGTGTTACTACCAGATGGGGGCCGATCTGGTGATCTACAGCGGCGCCAAAGCCATCGAGGGGCCGACCAGCGGTCTGGTTGTCGGCAAGAAACAGTACGTCGAGTGGGTGAAGTTGCAATCCGGCGGCATAGGCCGGGCGATGAAGGTCGGTAAAGAGGGCATCCTCGGCCTGACGCAGGCGATTGAAAGCTATCTGACGCTTGAGAAAACCACCGGGCAACAGATGGTGGCGCGGATGACGCCATTCCTCAACAGCCTCAACACCCTGACCGGCGTCAGCGCCAAGACCGTCTGGGACAGCGCCGGCCGCGATATCGCCCGCGCCGAGATCACCTTTGATGAGGCGGTGCTGGGACGGTCGACCTATGACATCGTCCAGGCGCTGAAAACCGGCGACATCGCCATCTACTTCCGCGGCTATAAGGCCAACGAGGGTAAGATTGAGGTCGACGTGCGCAGCGTCGACGAGCAACAGCTGATGACCGTCTTTAGCTGTATCAAAAACCTGTTTACGGAGAAACAAGCATGAAGCTGCAGCCTAACTACTATCGCGACCGCGTCTGCCTGAACGTGCTGGCCGGCTCCAAAGCCAACGCGCAGGACATCTACGCCGCGGCGGAAGGCCATGTGCTGGTGGGCGTGCTCTCCAAGAACTACCCGGACGTCGACAGCGCGGTGACCGACATGCTGCGCTATGCGCGCCTGATTGAAAACGCGCTCTCGGTCGGCCTGGGCGCCGGCGATCCGAAGCAGTCGGCGATGGTTAGCCTGATCGCTCAGCAGGTGCAGCCGCAGCACGTTAACCAGGTGTTTACCGGCGTCGGCGCCAGCCGCGCGCTGCTGGGCCAGAACGACAGCGTGGTCAACGGCCTGGTGTCGCCGACCGGCCGCGTCGGTTGGGTGAAGATCTCTACCGGCCCCTTGAGCGCCGCGGCGCCGGACGGCATCGTGCCGGTGGAAACCGCCATCGCCCTGCTGAAAGACATGGGCGGCAGCTCCATCAAGTATTTCCCGATGGGCGGCCTGAAGTGCAAGGACGAATACCAGTACGTAGCCAAGGCCTGCGCCGAGCATGACTTCATGCTGGAGCCGACCGGCGGCATCGATCTGGAGAACTTTGAGCCGATCGTCGAGATCGCGCTGGCGGCCGGCGTGAAACGCGTGATCCCGCATATCTACAGTTCGATCATCGACGCCGCCAGCGGCGACACGCGCCCGCAGGACGTGAAAACCCTACTGGCGATGACCAAAACGCTGGTGGGCTGAACGCACAATGGGATGAGGTAAACGCTGGGAGGCGAAGGTTTTCCCGTGGCGCGGCATGCCGCGCCGTTACCTAT
Organism: Serratia sp. CY47444; assembly: GCF_052168635.1. Lineage (NCBI taxonomy): Bacteria > Pseudomonadati > Pseudomonadota > Gammaproteobacteria > Enterobacterales > Yersiniaceae > Serratia > Serratia sp. CY47444. The sequence continues at coordinate 92,244 of NZ_JBJNMH010000004.1, read as the reverse complement.
ACAGAGGACTACTATGCGAAACTGGCAGGCTCCAACCCGACGCACCGCGTTGTTCCTGGCGCTGCTGGCCGTGACCGGCCCGGCGCTGCATGCTGAGGATGCAATGAACTCCACGTCATCTCATTTTGCCTATATCGGCACCTACAATCCCAACGGCGAAGGCGTTTACCGGGTGCAGGTCGATCCGGCCAGCGGCGCGCTGAGCCACACTACGCTGGTCAGCAACGTGCCGAATCCGGCGCAGCTGACGCTGGGCGCCGATGGCAAGACGCTGTATGTCGCCAGCGAAGTGGCAGATTTCAACGGCGGCAAACACGGCGGCATCACCGCTTACCGGGTCAACCCGGCCGACGGCGGCCTGACGCAGCTCAACCAGGTGGATTCGCAGGGGGCGGGGCCGGTGTATCTCTCCTCGACGCCGGACGGGCGGCATTTGCTGGTAGCCAACTACGTCAGCGGCAGCGTGGCGGCTTTCCCGATCGAAGCGGACGGCAGCCTGGGCGCCGCCAGCTCGGTGCAGCAACAGCAGGGCCCGGCGGGCGCGGCCAAACCGGCGGCGGCGGTGAACGGCAGCTTTGCCATCAGCGATCACAACGGCCCGCATGCCCATATGATCGCCAGCGATCCGAGCGGCAAGTTCGTGTTCTCCACCGATCTGGGGTTGGATCGCATCTACCAATGGCGTTTTGACGCCACGAGCGGCCGGCTGACGCCGAACGATCCGCCGTGGATCGCCGCCTCTTCCGCCGGCGCGGGGCCGCGTCACTTTGTGTTCCATCCGGACGGCGAAAACGTGCTGCTGGTGAACGAAGAGGCCTCGACGTTGACCAGCTACCGTTTTGATCGCCAAAAAGGTACTCTGAAACAACTGCATGCAGTTTCCGCGCTGCCCGCCGACTATCAGGGTACCAGCTTCGCTTCGGGGCTGGCGCTCAGCAAGAACGGCGACACGTTGTACGTCGCCAACCGGCTGCATAACAGCATTGCCCAGTTCAGCGTGGGCGCCGGCGGCGAGTTGAAACCGGTGGCGGAAACCTGGACCCGCGGCGATTACCCGCGTTCGCTGGCGCTGAGCTTGGATGGCCGCTATCTGTATGCGTTGAACCAGCGCAGCGATAACGTCACTCGCTTCAGCGTCAACCCGACGGACGGCAAGCTCAGCTTTGTGGGCGGCTATCTGCCGATCGGCAGCCCCTCGCAAATGGCGTTTCTGCCGCCGGCGAAGTAACCCGTGGCCCGCCCGGTTCGCCGGGTGGGCCGCCTGATTGACGGATACAGAATGGTGCGATTTCCTTACCCGCGTTTGGCTTACTTGTTCGATGCTTTGCAAACCGAGACTTTGCCGCAGGATGAGCTGGCGAAGCGTTTCGCCGTGTCAACCCGCACGGTGCGGGCGGATATCACCGCGCTGAACGAGATCCTGGACAAGTACGGCGCGCGTTTCGTGCATAGCCGTGGGGCCGGCTATCGCCTGCAGGTCGATAACGCCGCGCTATTCAGCGCCCTGCAGCATCAGGAGCGCCGCAAGCATGCTACCCCGCGCAGCGCGCAAGAGCGGGTGCATTATCTGCTGGTGCGTTTTTTGACCTCAGCCTTCTCCCTTAAACTGGAAGATCTGGCCGACGAATGGTTCGTCAGCCGCGGTACGTTGCAAAACGACATGGCTGAGGTGAGGGAACGTCTGGCGCACTATCAATTGACGATCGAAACCAAACCGCGCTACGGCATGAAGCTGTTCGGCGCCGAGATGGCGATCCGCGCCTGCCTCACCGATCTGCTGTTCCAGCTGCAGCTGGCCGATGCCGAGAACCCGCTGCTCAACAACGAGATCCTGCTGCAGCCGCAGGTAGCGGCGTTCGCCGGATTGCTGCATCCGCTGTTGTCGCAATATGCCATTCGCCTGACCGATGAGGGCGAACAGTACCTGATTTTCTACTGCGCGGTGGCGCTGCGGCGCATCAACGACGGCTATCCGCTGCCGGACTTCGAGGTGGAGGACGGCGACGACGCGGTGCGCCAGGTGTCGACCCGCCTGGCGGCGGAGCTGCGTGCGGCCTCCGGCAAAGAGATCTCGATGGCCGAAGAGGCCTATCTGCGGGTCAACATCGCCGCGCGCCGCGTGCAGGACGTGCAACCGACCGAGATCAATGCCGACGATGAAGAAGCGTTGGTGGACTACATCCTGTCCTACATCAATGCACACTATAACTACAACCTGCAGGGCGACGAGCAGCTGCGGGCCGATCTGCTTACCCATATCAAAACCATGATTACGCGGGTGAAATACCAGATCAATATCCCCAATCCGCTATTGGCCAATATCAAGCAGCACTATCCGATGGCTTACGACGTGACGCTGGCGGCGGTCTCCAGCTGGGGCAAATACACCCCCTATACCCTGAGCGAGAACGAGATAGGCTATCTGGTGTTACATATTGGCGTGGGGCTGGAGCGGCATTACAACATCGGTTATGAACGCCACCCGCAGGTGATGCTGGTGTGCGATACCGGCAACTCAACGGTGCGGATGATCCAGGCGCAGATTGCGCGCAAGTACCCGCAGCTGGTGATGACGCGCATCGTCTCGCTGCGCGATTACGAGATGCTTGCGCACATCGACGAAGACTTCGTGATTTCCAACGCCCGCATCGGCGAAAAGAACAAGCCGGTGGTGGTAATGTCGCCGTTCCCGACCGATTATCAGCTGGAGCAACTGGGCAAGCTGGTGCTGGTGGATCGCACCAAACCGTACATGCTGGAGAAGTTTTTCGACGCCGAGCATTTCATGGTGCTCAACGAGCCGCTGACGCAGGCGGAGCTGTTCAGCCGGGTGTGCGGCCAGCTGGAGCAGGAAGGGTACGTCGGCGCGGACTTTTATCCGTCGCTGGTCGAACGTGAGGCGATCGTCTCCACGCTGCTGGGTGAAGGCATCGCGCTGCCGCACTCGCTGGGGCTGCTGGCGAAAAAGACCGTGGTAGTGACGCTGCTAGCGCCGCAGGGGGTCGCCTGGGGGGAAGGTGAGATCGCGCACGTGATTTTCCTGCTGGCGATCAGCAAGAGCGACTATGAAGAGGCGATGGCGATCTACGAGCTGTTCGTCACCTTCGTGCGTGAACGCTCAATGAGCCGCCTGCTGGGCAGCGACAGCTTCGACAGCTTCAAAGCGGTGGCGCTGGACTGCCTGAGCCGGAGTTGAGGGGCATGTGAGTGATTGGGCGCAGAAGTGCCCTCAGCGACTAATCTTCATCAAACCCGGAGTTGAACAGCTCGACCACCGCCGCCAGCGCGTTGACTTCATCGGGGCCGGTCGCTTCGACTTCGATGTGCCGACCTTGGGCGGAGTCCAGCATCAGCAGCGCGATGACGCTGCTGGCTTCGGCTTCGGTGCCGCTTTCGTTGCGCAGCATCACTTCGGCGTCGAAGCTTTGCACCAGTTCGAACAGTTTCATCGCCGGGCGCGCGTGCATGCCCAGCTTGTTTTTGATTTCAACCGTCTGTTTGACCGTCATTGCTTGCGCTTTTCCAGCGTGCGGTGGCGCGATTGCACGTTCTTGCCGCGCGAGCGGAAGTAATCGGCCAGCTGTTCCGCCACGTACACCGAACGGTGTTTGCCGCCGGTACAGCCGATGGCGACCGTCAGGTAGCTGCGGTTGTTGGTTTCCAGCATCGGCAGCCATTGTTCCAGGTAGCTGCGGGTCTGGTAGATGAAGTTGTGCACTTCGGTATGGCGATCGAGGAACGACGCCACCGGCTTGTCCAGACCGGTCATCGGCCGCAGCTTCGGATCCCAGTGCGGGTTCGGCAGGAAGCGCACGTCGAACACGTAGTCGGCGTCGATCGGAATACCGTGCTTGAAGCCGAAGGATTCGAACACCATCGTCAGTTCGCGCTCGCGCTTGCCGAGCAGGCGGGTGCGCAGCATTTCGGCCAGTTCGTGCACCGACATTTCCGAGGTGTCGATAATCAGGTCGGCCCGGGAGCGCAGCGGTTCGAGGAGATCGCTCTCTTCGTCAATGGCGCTTTCTAGCGACAGGTTTTTGCTGGAGAGCGGGTGCAGGCGGCGGGTGTCGCTGTAACGGCGGATCAGCGTGTTGCGATCGGCGTCGAGGAACAGCAGCTGCGGCGAGAAGCTGTCCGGCAGTTGAGTCATCGCGTATTCGAACACTTCCGGCGATTCCGGCATGTTGCGCACGTCGATGCTGACCGCCGCGGAGATATTGCGTTCCGCCAGCGTATTGGCGAGCTGCGGCAGCAGAACCACCGGCAGGTTGTCAACGCAGTAAAAACCCATGTCTTCCAGCGCCCGCAAGGCGACGGATTTTCCGGAACCGGAACGGCCGCTGACAATCATCAGCACCATGTGGCAACTCCCCTGGCATCGCGGCGGCGTTCATCGCCACCGGTGTAAACTTTGTTATTCCGGCCGAGGCCGGATCCATCATCGTGAAACAGTAACGTTATCCGGGCTGGAAGTCACGCCGACCGGGTATCACTCGGTGATGATTTGGTAAAGTTCTTCGTCGCTTTGCGCGGCGCGCAGGCGGCGGCATACGGTTTTGTCGGCCAGGCGTTTGGCGACCAGCGACAGGGTATGCAAATGGGTTTTGCACTGATCGGCAGGCACCAGCAGCGCGAACAGCAGGTCGACCGGCTGGTTGTCGATAGCGTCGAAAGCGATGGGTTGGTCGAGACGGATAAACACGCCAACGGCCCGCAGTGTGTCCTCTTCCAGTTTGCCGTGGGGAATGGCGATACCGTTGCCGATACCGGTGCTGCCCATGCGTTCCCGGGTGAGAACCGCGTCAAACACCACCTGCGAAGGCAGATTGAGCTGTTTGGCGGCCAGTTCGCTGATAATTTCCAAAGCCCGCTTCTTGCTGGTGCAGTGTACCGAGCTTTTGGTGCACTCGATGTTTAACACCGAGCTTAATTGCATATATTCGTTGTTCATCTCATCTTCACTTAAAACCGCGCCGCCGGGCGCACCCGGCAAGGCGGTTTTTCGTCGGTTTTAACCCTGATTACCGTTCGGCGCGTCACCCATGCGGGTCACGCGCCGAAGGGCGAGGCGGCGACGGAGGCAACCTCACGGAATGGGTTAGGGTGTCAGTGTTGCTTCAATTTGTCTTTATGTTTGTTCAATTGACGTGCCAATTTATCGATCAGCGTATCAATTGCGGCATACATATTCTCGTCTTCCGAGGTGGCGTGCAACTCGCCTCCATTCACGTGCACCGTTGCTTCCGCAATTTGCTGCACTTTTTCCACACTTAATACAACATACACCTGATTGATGCGATCAAAATACTGTTCGAGTTTGGCGAACTTGTTGTTCACGAACTCGCGCAACGGATCGGTGATTTCGATGTGGTGTCCGGTAATGTTGAGCTGCATAGTGTCTTCCTTCTCAATAGAGGTCAAACCAACTGTTTACGCTGGTTCGACGGCGGGATGGACAAAGACTCTCGGTACTTGGCGACGGTGCGCCGGGCCACGATGATCCCCTGATCGGCGAGCAGGGTGGCCAGCTTGCTGTCGCTGAGTGGTTTGGCGGGGTTTTCCGCCGCAATCAATTTCTTCACCAACGCGCGGATCGCCGTCGAGGAGGCTTCACCGCCGCTGTCGGTATTCACGTGGCTGGAGAAGAAATATTTCAATTCGAAAATGCCGCGCGGGCTGTGCAGAAACTTCTGCGTGGTAACGCGCGAGATCGTCGATTCATGCATCTCCACAGCCTGGGCGATATCCGCCAGCACCATGGGTTTCATAAACTCTTCGCCTTGCTCGAAGAACGCCTGCTGCTGGCTGACGATGCAGCGGGTGACCTTCAGCAGCGTTTCGTTGCGGCTCTCCAGGCTTTTAATCAACCACTTGGCTTCCTGCAGGTTGCTGCGGATAAACTGGCCGTCGGCTTCGCTGCGGGCGCTGTTGCCCAGCGCGGCGTACTGCTGATTGATCTTCAAACGCGGCACGCTGTCGCCGTTGAGCTCGACCGTCCATTTGTTCTGCGTCTTGCGCACCAGCACGTCCGGGATCACGTATTCCGATTCGCCGGTATTGATCGACTGCCCCGGGCGCGGATCGAGCGACTGAATCAGCAGCATCGCTTCTTTCAGTGTATCTTCTTTTAGCCGGGTTGATCGCATCAGGCTGCGAAAGTCATGGTTGGCCAACAGATCCAGATGCTCGCTGATGATCAGCCGCGCTTCGGCCAGATAAGGCGTATCTTTGGCGTATTGGGAGAGCTGCACCAGCAGGCAATCGCGCAGATCGCGCGCGGCGACGCCGATCGGATCAAAACGCTGCACGCGCTTCAGCACCGCCTCGACTTCCTCGAGGGTCACGTTCTCGTCGCCCAGGCTTTCCAGGATGTCTTCCAGCGGCACGGTGAGATAGCCGGTGTCATCCACCGCGTCGACGATGGAGGTGGCGATGGCGGCATCGGTATCGGAAAACGGCGTCAGATCCACCTGCCACATCAGATAGTCCTGCAGCGTTTGGGTGGTTTCGCCCTGATAGACCGGCAGCTCGTCGTCGCTGTAGTCGGTGCCGGTGCCGGACGGTGTGCCGGCGGTGTAGATCTCATCCCAGGTGGCGTCCAGCGGCAGCTCTTCCGGCATGTCTTTCTGTTCCAGCGCCTCGCGGGTATCGAGCCCCTCGGTCTCCTGGGTTTCTTTGGCGTCGATTTCGTCGTGCAGATCGGTCTGTTCAAGCAGCGGATTGCTCTCCAGCGCCAGCTGGATCTCTTGCTGAAGCTCAAGCGTGGACAACTGCAGCAGGCGGATCGCCTGCTGGAGCTGAGGTGTCATGGCCAGCTGTTGGCTGAGCCTGAGTTGCAAACCTTGCTTCATAGTTTTCTGTCTACTTCCGTTAACGGTGTCGCCCCACAGGGCGCGCCGGCGCTTAGAGGCGGAACTCTTCGCCCAGATAAACGCGTTTAACCTGCTCGTCGGCCAGAATAGCATCCGGCGTGCCGTGGGCAATCAGTTTGCCCTGGCTGACGATGTAGGCGCGTTCACACACGTCCAGCGTCTCGCGCACGTTGTGGTCGGTGATCAGCACGCCCAGGCCGCTGTCACGCAGGTGCTCGATGATTTTCTTGATATCGATAACGGAAATCGGATCCACCCCGGCAAAGGGTTCGTCCAGCAGAATGAATTTCGGGTTGGCCGCCAGCGCGCGGGCGATTTCGACGCGGCGGCGTTCGCCGCCGGACAGCGCCTGGCCGAGGCTGTCGCGCAGATGGGAGATATGGAACTCTTCCATCAGCTCTTTGGCGCGGTCTTCGCGCTGTTCGCTGGTGAGATCGGGACGGATCTCCAGCACCGCCATCAGGTTGTCGTACACGCTCAGGCGGCGGAAGATCGACGCTTCCTGCGGCAGATAGCCGATGCCGCGGCGCGCGCGGGCGTGCAGCGGCAGCAGGCTGATGTCTTCTTCGTCGATCACGATGCGCCCGGCGTCGCGCGGCACGATGCCGACCACCATGTAGAAGGTGGTGGTTTTACCGGCGCCGTTCGGCCCGAGCAGGCCGACGATCTCGCCGGATTTCACTTTCAGGCTGACGTCTTCGACAACTTTACGGCCCTTGTAGGCTTTCGCCAGGTTTTCTGCGATGAGTGTTGCCATAAGTGATTAGTTACTCTTTTTTTGCCCGTTTTTGTCTTGCAACTGCGACGGTACCAGAACCGTTGTCACGCGTTTGCCTTTGTCGCTAAACGCCTGCATTTGCTGCTGTTGCACCAGATAGGTGATGCGATCGCCTTTCACGTTGCTGTCGAGCTGCTCCAGATAGGCGTTGCCCGTCAGGGTCACCAGCTGGGTCGCCACGTCGTAGCGCACTTTTTGCGCGTGGCCTTTGACCGGCTTGCCGCTGTCCTGCATCTGGTAGAAGGTTACCGGGTTGCCGAACGCTTCAATATAGGTCTTATTCTGATCTCCGCCCGGGCGGGTGACGACCACCTTGTCGGCACGAATATCGATGGTGCCCTGTTTGATCACCACGTTGTCAGTGAAGGTGCTGACGTTGCTTTGCATGTCCAACGACTGCTTGAGCGAGTCGATGCTGACCGGCTGGCTGGAGTCGGATTTCAGCGCCAGAGCGGGGGCGCTGGCGGCCAAAACTAAGCTGCCGAGCAACAGGTTACGGAGTTGGTTTTTGGTTCTGAATTTCATAGTTGGTCTTAACCTTATCAATCAGCTCAGCGGTTTTGGTCCGCAGGTTCCCACGCATTTTCATGCCGTTAGAGGTAAAATTGGTCCCGTAAAGCGTGACTTCGTCATCGGAGGTGACGTCCTGGGTGACCAGGTTTACCTGAGCGTTGTCCGTCTTAATTTTTTCCAGCTGCGAGGTGGTGGTCAGGCTGTTCACCTCGACGTGACCATACAGATACAGCATCCGGTCTTTAGTCAGTTTGGCGCGATCGGCGCGAACTGACCAGGTGGCCACCGCATTCTCATCGAACAGCGTCATCACCGGCTGGGTGAACCAGCTCAGCTCGCCGGCGGTGTAATACTTCGCGTCTTCCGCCACCAGTTTATAATTCAGCTTGCCGGCTGGGTTGTACACCACGGTGACCGTGTGCTGGCTCTGGTAAGTCGGATCCTGATCGTTGACCGGGCCCGGGGCCGTGTCGTCGCTGAAGTCCGTCATGTTCCAGCCGATCAGCGCCAGAACGATCACCGTCAACAGGATGGTGATCCACAGTTTGGTTTTACTCATATCGACAGCCCTTTGGCGTCCTCCAGCTTATTTTGAGCCAAAAGAATGATGTCGCACAGTTCGCGTACCGCACCGCGGCCGCCGGCAATGCGGGTGACGTAGTGGGCGCGCGGCGTCAGCAGCGGGTGGGCGTCCGCCACCGCGACCGCCAGGCCGACCTGCGCCATCACCGGCCAGTCGATCAGGTCATCGCCGATATAGGCGACCTGATCCGCCGTTAACGACAGTTTATCCAACAGTTCACGGAAGGCCAAAAGCTTATCGGACTGCCCCTGATACAGATGGGTGATACCGAGCGTTTGCGCACGGTCTTCCAGCAGCTTGGCGGAGCGTCCGGTAATGATCGCCACCTCGATGTCCGAGGTTTTCAAGCAGCGGATGCCGTAGCCATCGCGCACGTTGAACGCCTTCAGTTCTTCACCGTTGTTGCCCATGAAGATCAGGCCGTCCGACAGCACGCCGTCAACGTCGCAAATCAACAGGCGGATGTTACCGGCACGCGCCATAACCTCTTGTTCTACCGGCCCGTAGCAGGTTTCTACCATACCCATTCCGTTCTATTCCTTAATTAAACGACGCCGGCGCGCAGCATGTCATGCATATGTACCACACCCAGCAGTTGGTCGCCATCGGCAACCAGCAGCGCGGTGATGTGGCGTTGTTGCATCAGGTTCAATGCATCGACCGCCAGAATATTGGGGCGCACCCGCACGCCGCCCGGCGTCATGACGTCGGCGATCTTCGCCTCGTGCAGGTTGATGCCCATGTCGAACACCCGGCGAAGGTCACCGTCGGTGAAGATGCCGGCGATTTTCATCAGATTGTCGCAAATCACCGTCAGGCCCAGATTTTTTCGGGTAATTTCCAGCAGCGCATCGCGCAACGAGGCGTCGGCGCTGACGTGGGGCATTTCGTCGCCGCTGTGCATGATATCGCTCACCCGCAGCAGCAGTTTGCGGCCGAGTGCGCCGCCCGGATGCGACAGCGCGAAATCTTCCGGCGTGAAACCGCGCGCTTTCAGCAGCGCGACGGCCAGCGCATCGCCCATCACCAGCGTGGCGGTGGTGCTGGTGGTCGGCGCCAGCCCCAGCGGGCAGGCTTCCTGCGGCACCTTGATGCACAGGTGGATATCCGCCGCCTTGCCCATCGAGCTTTCTGGATTGTTGGTCATACAGATGAGGGTGATCTGCTGACGTTTCAACACCGGGATCAGCGCCAGGATCTCGCTGGACTCACCGGAGTTGGAGATGGCGAGCACAATGTCCTGCGGGGTGACCATGCCCAAATCGCCATGGCTGGCCTCCGCCGGATGAACGAAAAATGAGGGGGTGCCGGTGCTGGCGAAGGTCGCGGCGATCTTGCAGCCGATATGGCCGGATTTGCCCATGCCCATCACCACCACTTTGCCGCCGCAGGCGGCGATCGCTTCGCAGGCGCGAGTGAAGTCTGCGTTGATGTAGCTGTCGAGCTGAGCCAGCCCTTCACGCTCTATCTGAAGCACTTCTTTGCCGGCCTGTTGAAAATCGAAGCCCGGTTGCAACTCAATGTTCGACATACTCATTCCCGTCGGTTTAGCCGAAAGTACTGAAAGGGTTAAAGAACAGCACCGCAAGATACGCAATAAAGCCGCATAATAACAGCGCGCCCGCCAGGTGGCCGATGCGATGCTTGCGGCCGATGCACAGTACGCTCAGCAGGACGCTGGCCGCCAGCATCACCCAGTAATCGCGCTGGAAGGCGGCGGCATCCACGCTACCCGGCGACAGCAGGGCGGGTACGCCCAGCACGATCACCGTGTTGAAAATATTGGAGCCGATGATATTACCAATCGCCATATCATCCTCGCCCTTCAGCGCCCCGGCGATGGAGGTGGCCAGTTCGGGCAGGCTGGTGCCGATGGCGATAATGGTCAAGCCGACCACCAGTTCGCTCAGGCCGAAATAGTGTGCAATCACCGTCGCGTTATCGACCACCATTCTGGAAGAGAGCGGCAGAATGATAAACGCCAGCACCAGCCACAGCACCGCCACGGTATTGCTGCTGTCCTGCGGCAGTTCGGCGATCTGCTCCATGGTCAGGCTGTCGCTGCCCTCGCGCTGCGCCAGCCGCGCGATTTTCAGCATCAACAAGATGAAGCCCGCGGCGGCGGCCAGCAGCAGCACGCCGTCCAGCCTGCTCAGGGTACCGTCCATCAACACGAAACCGCACAATACTGTGACCGCTAACATCAGCGGCAGTTCGCGCCGCAGTATCTCGGAGCGCGCAGCCAGCGGGTGGATCAGCGCCGCCACGCCCAGGATCAATAAAATGTTGGTGATGTTGGAACCTAATACGTTGCCGACGGCCATATCTATCTGCCCGTTCAACGCGGCGGTGGTGGACACGATCAGCTCCGGCAGCGACGTGCCGATACCGACGATGGTCATGCCGATGATCAACGGCGGCACGCCAAGCGAGCGGGAAATCACGGCAGCACCATAAACTAAGCGATCTGCACCGTACACCAGTAGAAATAAACCAACGATTAATAATGCTATCGCGAGAAACATGCAGGGTCCTTTGTCGGGTATTATCCCGGTTCGTTGGTTAAAGCCGTCAATGCGGCGGTATTGCTTGCCCTCCGTTGCGCGCGTGAGAGCCACAGCAACGGTTTTTCCCGGCTAATAGTTGAACACTTTCGTTTTTTTTCGTTATGGCGCCAATTTTGACCGGGTGGCGCGAAAAAGTAAAACCAATGGCACCATTGGTTGCGAAATGGCAGTAAGTTTTTGTAAAGATGAGACGGATTGTGCCCATTGCTTTAACATCACGGGTAGATTCAGCAAAAGATGAGTCGTAAAGGGTCCATTAACATGCTCCAAAAGGCAGATAATTTGGTCGAAGTGCGCGACATGAGCTTCTCGCGCGGCGACCGACGGATATTTGAAGACATCAACCTGACGGTGCCTCGCGGTAAGGTCACGGCGATCATGGGGCCATCGGGCATCGGCAAAACCACGCTGCTGCGCCTGATCGGTGGTCAGCTGGCCCCGGACCGCGGGGAAATTTGGTTTGACGGCGACAACATTCCCGCGTTGTCCCGCCGTCAGTTATACGATGCGCGCAAAAAGATGAGCATGCTGTTCCAGTCGGGCGCGCTGTTCACCGATTTGACCGTATTCGAAAACGTGGCCTACCCGCTGCGCGAGCACAGCAACCTGCCGGAGCCTTTGTTGCGCAGTACGGTGCTGATGAAGCTGGAAGCGGTGGGGCTGCGCGGCGCGGCTCAGCTGATGCCCAATGAGCTTTCCGGCGGCATGGCGCGCCGGGCGGCGTTGGCGCGCGCGATCGCGCTGGACCCGGAGATGATCATGTTCGACGAACCTTTCGTCGGCCAGGATCCGATCACCATGGGGGTGCTGGTCAAGCTGATCGACGAGCTGAACCATGCGCTGGGCATTACCTGCATCGTGGTGTCGCACGACGTACCGGAGGTGCTGAGCATCGCTGACTACGCTTACATCGTGGCCGATCACCGGGTGATCGCTGAAGGCACCACGCAGCAATTGCAGAACAATCCTGATGCGCGCGTGCGCCAGTTCCTGGATGGTATAGCGGATGGGCCGGTGCCGTTCCGCTATCCGGCCGGGGATTATCAGGCCGAACTGCTAGGCTTAGGGAGTAAATAAGCTCATGTTATTAAGAGCGTTAGCGTCGTTGGGGCGCAGTGGCATCAACACCAGCGCCAGCTTCGGCCGCGCCGGGTTGATGCTGTTCAACGCGTTGATTGGCCGGCCGGAACCCGGCAAGCAGTGGCCGCTGTTGTTGAAACAGCTCTACAGCGTCGGCGTGCAGTCGCTGCTGATCATCATGGTTTCCGGGCTGTTTATCGGCATGGTGCTGGGCCTGCAGGGCTATATCGTGCTCACCACCTACAGCGCCGAGGCCAGCCTCGGCATGATGGTGGCGCTGTCGCTGCTGCGCGAACTGGGGCCGGTGGTCACGGCGCTGCTGTTCGCCGGCCGCGCCGGTTCCGCGCTCACGGCGGAAATCGGCCTGATGAAGGCGACGGAGCAGATCTCCAGCCTGGAAATGATGGCGGTCGATCCGCTGCGGCGCATCGTGGCGCCGCGCTTCTGGGCGGGGCTGATCAGCATGCCGCTGTTGACCATCATTTTCGTGGCGATCGGCATTTGGGGCGGCTCGGTGGTCGGCGTGGACTGGAAAGGCATCGACAGCGGCTTCTTCTGGTCGGCGATGCAGGGCGCCGTGGAGTGGAAAAAAGATCTGCTCAACTGCCTGATCAAGAGCGTGGTATTCGCCATTACCGTAACCTGGATTGCCATTTTCAACGGGTACGACGCCGTGCCTACCTCTGAAGGGATTAGCCGGGCGACGACGCGTACCGTGGTGCATTCGTCACTGGCGGTGTTGGGATTGGATTTCGTGCTGACAGCACTGATGTTTGGGAATTGATTCGATGCAAACGAAGAAGAGTGAAATCTGGGTTGGGGCATTTATGCTGATCGCGCTGTGCGCCATCGTGTTTATCTGCCTGCAGGTGGCGAACCTTAAATCGATCGGCAGCGAGCCGACCTACCGCATTTACGCAACGTTCGACAACATCGGCGGCCTGAAACCGCGTTCGCCGGTGAAGATTGGCGGCGTGGTGATCGGCCGCGTGGCTGACATCGAACTCGATTCGAAAACCTACACGCCGCGCGTGGCGCTGGATATCCAGAAAAAGTACGACCAAATCCCAGATACCAGCTCGCTGGCGATCCGCACCTCCGGCCTGCTGGGCGAGCAATACCTGGCGCTTAACGTGGGCTTTGAAGATCCTGAGATGGGTACCACCATCCTGAAAGACGGGGGTACCATTCAGGACACCAAATCAGCCATGGTTCTGGAAGACCTGATCGGCCAGTTCCTGTATAAAAGCGGCGGTCAGGACAGCGCCAAATCGGGAGACGCGGCCGCTGAGCCGGCTGCCGGCGCCGCACCGCAACCCGCTGTTCCAAATCATTAAGAGAGGATACCTGCATGTTTAAACGTTTACTGATGGTGGCTCTGCTGGTGGTTGCACCGCTGGCGAGCGCAGCCGACCAAACCAATCCTTACAGCATGATGCAAGACGCGGCGCAGAAGACTTTCAGCCGTTTGAAGAACGAACAGCCGAAGATCAAGCAGGACCCGAACTACCTGCGTGCCATCGTGCATCAGGAACTGATGCCGTTCGTGCAGGTGAAATACGCCGGCGCGCTGGTGCTGGGGCGTTACTACAAAGAGGCAACGCCTGCGCAGCGCGAAGCTTACTTCACCGCCTTCCAGGCTTACCTGGAGCAGGCTTACGGCCAGGCGCTGGCGATGTATCACGGCCAGACTTACCAGATCGCGCCTGAACAACCGCTGGGCAATGCCGACATCGTGGCTATTCGCGTCACCATCATCGACAACGGCGGCCGTCCGCCGGTGCGTCTGGATTTCCAATGGCGCAAGAACAGCAAAACCGGCTACTGGCAGGCGTATGACATGATCGCCGAAGGCGTCAGCATGATCACTACCAAGCAGAACGAGTGGGCGTCTACGCTGCGTACTCAGGGCATCGACGGCCTGACCAAACAGCTGCAGGCCGCCGCCGCGCAGCCTATCACGCTGGACAAGAAAAACTGATGTCGGCAGCGCTCAGCTTCGAATCAGAGCAGCAGACGCTGATCCTGCGCGGTGAACTGGATCGGGAAACGCTGCAGCGGCTGTGGCGGCAGCGCGACGCGCTGATGGCGGATAAAACCGCGATCGACGTGGCGCAACTGCAGCGCGTGGACTCCGCCGGGCTGGCGCTGTTGCTGCATCTGCAGGAAGAGCAGCGCCAACGCGGCGTAGCGCTGAAAATTTTCGGCGCCACCGAGCGCCTGAAAACGCTGATCGCGCTCTACAACCTGCAGGCGATAATGCCTGTCGATACCGTCGGTTAGCGGCGTTTTACGCCGCCATTGCGTGGTAAAACGATACAAAGCCCCTGTTATGCAGGGGCTTTTTCTTTAGTTTAAGAAAACATCGTATTCCACTAAGATACTAGGCTGTTTATGATCCTTTAGCGGCAGAACTGGATACTATGGAAACCAACGAGATTAAAGACGTGCTGATGCAGGCATTGGCACTGGATGAAGCACATGTGACGGGCGACGGCAGCCATTTTCAAGCGATCGTGGTCGGTGAACTGTTCGCCGGTATGAGCCGCGTCAAAAAACAGCAGACGGTTTACGCACCGCTGATGGAATACATTGCTGACAACCGCATTCATGCCTTGTCTATCAAGGCGTACACCCCTGAAGAGTGGCAGCGAGACCGCAAACTCAACGGATTTTAAGGCTGTTTGCCCTGCTGGGCGGGCAGCTTCAGATTAGATAACAGAGAGTAGTCAGATGGATAAATTTCGTGTGCAGGGTCGGACCCGCCTGAGCGGTGAAGTGTCTATTTCCGGGGCCAAAAACGCCGCCCTGCCGATCCTGTTCGCCGCCCTGTTGGCGGAAGAGCCGGTCGAGCTGCAGAATGTCCCGAAGCTGAAGGACATCGACACCACCATTAAACTACTCAACCAGTTGGGTACCAAGATTGAGCGTAACGGTTCGGTCTTCGTGGACGCCAGCGGCGTGAACGAGTTCTGCGCCCCTTACGATCTGGTGAAAACCATGCGCGCTTCCATCTGGGCGCTGGGGCCGCTGGTGGCGCGCTTCGGCCGCGGTCAGGTTTCCCTGCCGGGGGGCTGCGCGATCGGCGCGCGTCCGGTCGATCTGCACATCACCGGCCTGGAGCAACTGGGTGCCGAGATCAAGCTGGAAGAAGGATACGTTAAGGCGTCCGTCGAGGGCCGTCTGAAGGGTGCGCACATCGTCATGGATAAGGTGAGCGTGGGCGCGACCGTAACCATCATGAGCGCCGCGACTCTGGCGACCGGCACCACCGTTATCGAGAACGCCGCACGTGAGCCGGAAATTGTCGATACCGCCAACTTCCTCAATACGCTGGGCGCGAAGATCAGCGGCGCCGGTAGCGACAAGATCACCATCGAAGGCGTCGAGCGTCTGGGCGGCGGCGTGTATCGCGTGCTGCCTGACCGCATCGAGACCGGGACCTTCCTGATCGCCGCCGCGGTTTCCGGTGGCAAAGTGATGTGCCGCAACACCCGCCCGGATACGCTGGATGCGGTGCTGGCCAAGCTGCGCGAAGCCGGTGCCGATATCGAAGTGGGTGAAGACTGGATCAGCCTGGACATGCACGGTAAACGCCCGAAAGCGGTCACCGTGCGCACCGCGCCGCACCCGGGCTTCCCGACCGACATGCAGGCCCAGTTCAGCCTGCTGAACCTGGTGGCGGAAGGCACCGGCGTCATCACCGAGACTATCTTCGAAAACCGCTTCATGCACGTGCCGGAACTGATCCGCATGGGCGCGCACGCGGAAATCGAGAGCAACACCGTGATCTGCCACGGCGTTGAGCAGCTGTCCGGCGCTCAGGTGATGGCGACCGATCTGCGCGCTTCCGCCAGCCTGGTGATCGCCGGCTGCATCGCCGACGGCGTGACCGTCGTCGATCGCATCTATCACATCGATCGCGGCTATGAGCGTATTGAAGACAAGCTGCGCGCGCTGGGTGCGAACATCGAACGCGTGAAAGGCGAGTAAGTCATTAGCGCCGGCGCGGCTGCGTCGGCAGGATGAAAATCAAAGGGCCGGCTATCAATGCCGGCCCTTTTTTAATTACTGTCATCCGGGAATTCACCCACCGTCATTTTCAGCGTAATGCGTTTGCCGTCGCGCAGTACGATAACCGGTATCTCGGTGCCCGGCCTGATCTCCGCGACCTGGTCCATGGTTTCCAGCACGGATACCGCCGGTTTGTTATCCACGTTGATGATGATGTCATTGATCTGGAAACCGGCGCTGCTCGCCGGGCCGTTCGGCGTAATTTCGGTCACGATGATGCCCTGCAGGCGATCGATGCCGGAATTGGAGGAGCGCAGCGGAATGATCTCCTTGCCCTGAATGCCGAAATAGCCACGGATAACGCGGCCGTCGCGGATCAGCTTGTCCATGATTTTGGTGGCCAGTTCAATCGGAATGGCAAAGCCGAGACCCTCCGGCGTTTCACCGTCGGTGATTTTGTCATAGGTCAGGGTATTGATGCCGATCAGCTCGCCCAGCGAGTTGACCAGCGCGCCGCCGGAGTTGCCGCGGTTGATTGAGGCGTCAGTCTGCAGGAACGTCTGGCGGCCGGTGGTGCTCATACTGATGCGCCCGGTGGCGCTGAGGATGCCCTGAGTGACGGTCTGCCCCAGGTTATACGGGTTGCCGATTGCCAGCACCACGTCGCCGACGTGGGCAACGCGATTTTTATTGGTCGGGATCACCGGTAAATTGCCGGGATCGATCTTCAGCACCGCCAAATCGGTCAGGCCGTCGGAGCCGACCAGCAGCGCTTCGTAGCGGCGGCCATCCTGCAATACCACGGTGATCTGCTGAGCGTCTTTGATCACGTGGCGGTTGGTGATGATATAGCCGCGTTCGTTCATGATCACGCCGGAACCGAGCGACAGCACGTTGGCGGCGCCGTTCAGGTTGCGGTTGTAGATGTTCACCACGGCGGGCGCGGCGCGGCGCACTGCCTTGTTGTAGCTCACAGGCGTTTCGTCGCTGGTATTCTCGGTTTTCTCTGCAAACAGGCCGTTGGAAGAGCGCAGCATGGGCAGGACAGCCAACAGCAGGCCGGCAACGATGAGACCGATAACGACAGAACGCAAGAGCTTAGCAAACATGGAGTTTTCGTGGTGTGGTGAACGATGCTCGGAGGATAGCATGAGTTAACCGGGCGCAGTATGTCACCGAGCCCGGTTTTTGCACAAATTAACGCAGCAGCAGATAAATGGTTTCGTTACCGCGTACGATATTGAGCGCCATCACCGGTGGTTTGGCTTCCAGCACCTTGCGCAGCGCGGTGATGCTGTCCACGCGCTGACGGTTGACGCCGATGATCACGTCGCCTTTTTGCAGGCCGATTTGCGCCGCCGTTGACCCTTTATCCACGTTCTCCACCTTCACACCCTTGTCACCGCTCGGCAACGCGCCGTTACTGAGGGAGACGCCCTGCAGCGCCGGCGACAGCGTTTCGGCATTGGTCGAGGCGCTCTCGCTGTTATCCAGCGTGACCGAGACTTCCTGCGGTTTGCCATCGCGCAGCAGGCCCACCTTGAGGGTTTTGCCCGGCGCGGTGGTGCCCACCTTGGCGCGCAGTTCGGCGAAGCTGCTCACCGGTTTACCGTCGACGGAGACCAGGATATCCCCAGCCTTGATGCCGGCCTTGGCGGCGGCGGATTTCGGCAACACTTCGCTGACGAAGGCGCCGCGCTGTGCGTCGGTGTTGAAGGCTTTGGCCATATCCGGAGTCATTTCGCTGCCCTTGATGCCCAGCAGGCCGCGTTTCACTTCGCCGAATTCAATCAGCTGCTGGCTCAGGTTCTGCGCCATATTGCTCGGAATAGCGAAGCCGATGCCGACGTTGCCGCCGCTCGGCGCCAAAATGGCGGTATTGATGCCGATCAGCTCACCATTCAGATTAACCAGCGCGCCGCCGGAGTTACCGCGGTTGATCGAGGCGTCGGTCTGAATGAAGTTTTCCAGCCCTTCCAGATTCAGGCCGGAACGCCCCAACGCCGAGATAATGCCGGAGGTAGCGGTTTGGCCCAGGCCGAACGGGTTGCCGACCGCGACGGCAAAGTCGCCGACGCGCAGCTGATCGGAGTCGGCCATCTTGATGGCGGTCAGGTTTTTGGTGTCGCTGAGCTGCAGCAAGGCGATATCGGATTGCTCATCGCGGCCAACCAGCTTGGCGTCCAGCTCGCGCCCGTCGTTCAACTGCACGCGGATTTTATCGGCGTTGTTGATGACGTGGTTGTTGGTCAGCACATAGCCTTTGGTGGCGTCGATGATGACGCCGGAACCCAGCCCTTCAAACGGGCGGGAGCTCTGCTGTTGACCGGGGAAGTTAGGGCCGAAGAAGCGTTTGAACTCTTCCGGCAACTGTTGACGCTGCACCTGAGTGCCAGCGACATGCACGCTCACTACGGCGGGCAGGACTTTTTCCAGCATCGGTGCCAGGCTCGGCAGCGGCTGCCCCTGAACGGCGACGGGCAGGGCCGCGTTGGCCACCGGTACGGAGCTGAGCGTCAGGCCGAGGCTAATTGCCAATGCACTAAGAATTAAAGACTTTTTCTTCATTGATGATAACTCTCTCAAGACCTGCCGATGAAAATTTGATGATAAGGCAATCACCTTGTCATAGTGAAGGGTAAGACCGTGAATTTGCGTGCAAAGTTCAGTAAAGGTAATACGAGGGAAGGTCAAGACGGTAAACGGGGGAAAACCCGCGGGTGGCCCCGCGGGCGAAGGGATATCAGTCGCGGCGCGCGCTTTGGCCGCGCAGCAGGCCGGAGGCGCCTTCCGAATAGTCGCGCGGCATTTCCACCGGCGCCTGATCGTTGTCTGCTTCCGCTTCGGTCAGGCGATAGCGGAACGGATTTTCCTGCATCGGCAGGTCCGGCAGCAGGTTGTTGGAGCTTTTCGCCATGTGCTGATACAGCTGACGATAATCGCGTGCCATGTTGTCCAGCAGCTCGGCGCTGCGGGCAAAGTGGCCGACCAGCTCCTGACGGTACTCTTCCAGCTCGGTTTTGCTCTTGTCCAATTCGTTCTGCAGGACTTGTTGTTGACGTAATTTACGGTTGCCAAAACGCATCGCCACCGCACCAATCACGATACCGACGACCAAACCAATCAGCGCATACTCCCAGGTCATGATGACTCCTATTTTGACTTCGTTGTTCCGCAGGGATTTTTCACTTAATAATATCCACTATAACCGTTAACCTTGTCCGAGTGGAATCCTGATGCGCTTCCACCTAATTTTTACAGGGTTTTCAGCGGCGCCCGCAGCGGGCATTTGTGGCGATAACGGTGCGAATCGGCATCAACTTGCCGCCAACGTTGGCTAAATAATTTCTAAGCGTTCTTAGGGAACATCGAACAAATGCAGGCACTATCACCGTTATCTCGCTACCAGCAGGCGCTGGACGCGGGGGAATATCAGGCCGATGAGGTTCAACGTCGGGCCGTTACTCAACTGGATCGCATTTATCAGGCCCTGCTGCAAAAGCCTGCGGCGAGCGCGCCGACCGGCGGGCTGCGCGGCAAGCTCAATCGCTTGCTGGGCAAGGGCGGCGAAACGGCGCCGCAGCGTCCGGTGCAGGGGCTGTATATGTGGGGCGGCGTCGGGCGCGGCAAAACCTGGTTGATGGACATGTTCTTCCACAGCCTGCCGGGCGATCGCAAAATGCGTCTGCACTTCCATCGCTTCATGCTGCGGGTGCATGAAGAGCTGACCGAGTTGCAAGGGCGGGAAAACCCGCTGGAAATCGTCGCCGACGGCTTCAAGGCCGAGACCGATGTGTTGTGCTTCGACGAATTCTTCGTGTCCGACATCACCGACGCCATGCTGCTGGCCACGCTGCTGCAGGCGCTGTTCGCGCGCGGCATCACGCTGGTGGCCACGTCGAACATCCCGCCGGACGATCTGTACCACAACGGTCTGCAGCGGGCGCGTTTCCTGCCGGCCATCGATCTGATCAATGAGTACTGCGACGTGATGAACGTCGACGCCGGTATCGATTATCGTCTGCGTACTCTGACCCAGGCGCACCTCTACCTGACGCCGCTGAGCGACCAGACGCGCGAAACGCTGGACCGGATGTTCGTCAAGCTGGCGGGCAAGGCGGGGGAGGAGGCGCCGATGCTGCAGATCAACCATCGGCCGCTGCAGGCGATTCGTTCGGTGGACGGCGTGCTGGCGGTGGATTTCCACACGCTGTGCGAAGAGGCGCGCAGCCAACTGGACTACATTGCGCTGTCGCGGCTGTATCACAGCGTGATCCTGTATAATGTGCGGGTGATGGGGCCGCTGAAAGAGAATACCGCGCGCCGTTTCCTGGCGCTGGTGGACGAATTCTATGAGCGTCACGTCAAGCTGGTGATCGGTGCCGAGGTGTCGATGTTCGAGATCTACCAGGGGGAGCGGCTGAAGTTCGAGTATCAGCGCTGTCTGTCGCGCCTGCAGGAAATGCAGAGCGAAGAGTACCTCAAGCTGCCGCATCTGCCCTGAGCCCGTCGGGTCTATCGCCGGTTGCCCGCCGCCGGCGATAAATTTATTTTCCATTCAAAAACCGTTCGATCTTTGTGAGCGACTTCTCTATAATCTTGCGACCCCACGTTACAACAAAGTTTTTTTCCCAAAAACTTTATAGTGCCGGCAATGGCTATTCGAAGGGGTAGGTTTGCTGGACTTGTATGGTCGTGTGAGCCTCAACTGTTTTCGAGCGTTTGGGTGTTCACCAACGTGTAACTAATTATTGGGTAAGCTTTCTAATGAAAACTTTTACAGCTAAACCAGAAACCGTAAAACGCGACTGGTACGTTGTTGATGCAGATGGTAAAACTTTAGGCCGTCTCGCTACTGAACTGGCTCGTCGCCTGCGCGGCAAGCATAAAGCGGAATACACCCCGCACGTGGATACCGGTGATTACATCATCGTTCTGAACGCTGACAAAGTTGCTGTAACCGGCAACAAGCGTACAGACAAAGTGTACTACCACCACACCGGCCACATCGGTGGTATCAAGCAAGCGACCTTTGAAGAGATGATTGCCCGCCGTCCTGAGCGCGTGATTGAAATCGCGGTTAAAGGCATGCTGCCAAAGGGCCCGCTGGGTCGTGCTATGTTCCGTAAACTGAAAGTTTACGCGGGCACCGAGCACAATCACGCGGCACAGCAACCGCAAGTTCTGGACATTTAATCGGGATTAATGGCAATGGCTGAAAATCAATACTACGGCACTGGTCGCCGCAAAAGCTCCGCCGCTCGCGTCTTCATCAAGCCGGGCAACGGTAACATCGTTATCAACCAGCGCAGCCTGGAACAGTACTTCGGTCGCGAAACTGCCCGCATGGTAGTTCGTCAGCCGCTGGAGCTGGTCGACATGGTTGGCAAACTGGACCTGTACATCACCGTTAAAGGTGGTGGTATCTCCGGTCAAGCTGGCGCTATCCGTCACGGTATCACCCGTGCACTGATGGAGTACGATGAGACTCTGCGTTCTGAACTGCGTAAAGCTGGCTTCGTCACCCGTGACGCTCGTCAGGTTGAACGTAAGAAAGTCGGCCTGCGTAAAGCACGTCGTCGTCCGCAGTTCTCCAAGCGTTAATTTTCGCTGCTTCGGCAGTGCGATTTACGCAAAAAACCCGGTGCTTCACCGGGTTTTTTTATGCCTGAAATCCGCCGTCCCCGACTAAAATCTGTGGCATATCAGACAATTCAACATGAATTCACCGCACCGTCCCCACAAAACAAGCAAAATCTGGTAAACTATCACCCACTTTTGCGCCTGTTCGCCGTGCAGTTGACCTCCTGGGCCGGTTTTTCATGGGCTCGGGTCGCGCTGCGTGCTGCCGGCCTGCGGCAAGATTATTCAGGATAGCAGCCTGTCAGTTGGCTATTCGCAGTATTTTCTAGATAACTTGGAGGTTTTCATGGCTGTCGCTGCCAACAAACGTTCGGTAATGACGCTGTTCTCTGGCCCGACCGACATTTTTAGCCATCAAGTACGTATCGTACTGGCGGAGAAAGGTGTCAGCGTCGAGATCGAGCAGGTCGAAATGGATAACCTGCCGCAAGATCTGATTGACCTCAACCCTTACCAGACGGTGCCTACGCTGGTCGATCGCGAACTGACCCTGTATGAATCCCGCATCATCATGGAATACCTGGATGAGCGTTTCCCACACCCGCCGCTGATGCCGGTTTACCCGGTTGCCCGTGGCGAGAGCCGTCTGATGATGCTGCGCATCGAGAAGAACTGGTACTCGCTGATGGACAAGATCGAGAAGAGCAGTGGTCAGGAAGCGGAATCCGCCCGTCGTCAGCTGCGTGAAGAGCTGTTGGCGATCGCGCCTATCTTCGGCCAGACGCCGTATTTCATGAGCGAAGAGTTCAGCCTGGTGGATTGCTACCTGGCACCGCTGTTGTGGCGTCTGCCGCAGCTGGGCATCGAATTGAGCGGCGCCGGCTCTAAAGAGCTGAAAGGCTACATGACCCGCGTCTTCGAACGCGACGCTTTCCTGGCTTCCCTGACCGAAGCCGAGCGTGAAATGCGCCTGCAAACCCGGGGCTAAGCGCGATGGACATGTCTCAGATGACGCCGCGTCGCCCGTATCTGCTGCGGGCGTTCTACGACTGGCTGCTGGATAACCAGCTGACGCCGCACCTGGTGGTCGACGTGACTCGCCCGGATGTTCAGGTGCCGATGGAGTTCGCGCGTGATGGCCAGATCGTGTTGAATATCGCGCCGCGCGCGGTAGGCAACCTGGCGTTGGGCAACGAAGACGTGCAGTTTAACGCACGTTTCGGCGGCGTGCCGCGTCAGGTTTCGGTGCCGATGGCAGCCGTACTGGCGATTTATGCGCGTGAAAACGGCGCCGGCACGATGTTCGAACCGGAAGCCGCCTACGACGAGAGCGAAGGCGTGTTCGAAGGTCTGGACAATGAGACGATCCCGTCGGAAACCTTGATGTCGGTGATCGACGGCGATCGCCCGGATACCGCGGAAGATGACGGCCCGGACGACGAACCGCCGCAGCCGCCGCGCGGTGGCCGCCCGGCGCTGCGTGTGGTGAAATAAGCCCGCGTGAACAAACGAAAAAGCACCCCGTGGGGTGCTTTTTTTTGCCCGGACGAAGCGGATCAGCCTTTCAAGGCGGCAATGCAGGCATCGCGCGGCGCGCTGAGATCGCCTACGCGCACGGTGGACAGCGCGTGGGCTGCACGCTCACGGAAGCTGGTGATGGCGGTGTCGCCTTGCACTTCCGGTGGCGCG
Organism: Serratia sp. CY47444; assembly: GCF_052168635.1. Taxonomy (NCBI): domain Bacteria; kingdom Pseudomonadati; phylum Pseudomonadota; class Gammaproteobacteria; order Enterobacterales; family Yersiniaceae; genus Serratia; species Serratia sp. CY47444. Next base: position 68,565 of record NZ_JBJNMH010000004.1, on the reverse strand, counting down.
GTGCAGATGTCATTGAGCGGCAGATCGTTGCCTTTGTTGAGCGCCTGCAATACCGCCGCCGGGTTGTAGATCAGGGCCGCGGAGAGGGCAGATTTAATGCCGGCGGTAAATCCGGCATTGCCGCCGCCGGCCAGCTTGGGCGCCAGAGCAATCCAGTTGTCGTCCCCCAACCGGATGCTGTTTTCCACGGCGCTGAACTGCCCGGCCTTGCCCAACTGCGCCACGACCGGCCGCGCGCCGCGCGCTTCGATATTGTAACCGACCTCCTGCGAATCCAGCGCCAGGGCTGAGGCGCTGAAACTGACGGCCAGCAGCGCGCCGGCCAACAGGGAAATGGAGCATTTCATGTTCGCTATCCTTATCTCGGTGTCAGGCGCAGCCGCGCCCTGCAATGGTGCTAACTCAATACTATAGCGCGTTGAGGCAGTGAGGAGAGGGGCGGTTGTTACAAAGCGTGGCCGGTTAAAACAAAGGCCCGGCAACGTGCCGGGCCTTTGGCGGTACGGAAGGTTTACACTTCCAGGTAGTTCATGATGCCGTCTGCCGCTTTGCGGCCTTCGGCGATCGCCGTCACCACCAGGTCGGAGCCGCGGACCGCGTCGCCACCGGCGAAGATTTTCGGGTTGCTGGTCTGGAATGCGTTGTCGCTGCCTTCCGGCGCCACGATGCGGCCCTGTTTATCGAGCTGCACGTCGTGCGCCGCCAGCCAGTCCATACGGTGTGGGCGGAAGCCGAACGCCATCACCACCGCGTCGGCGTCGATCACGTGTTCGGAACCCGGTACCTGCTCCGCCGCCTGACGGCCGTTGGCATCCGGTGCGCCCAGCTGAGTGCGCACCATTTTCACCCCGGCCACGCGGCCGGCGCTGTTCAGTTCGATGCTCAGCGGCTGCAGGTTGAACTGGAAGTCCACCCCTTCTTCCCGCGCGTTCTTCACTTCGCGCTTGGAGCCCGGCATGTTGGCCTCGTCGCGGCGGTAGGCGCAGACGACCTGCGTCGCGCCCTGACGCACCGAGGTACGCACACAGTCCATGGCGGTATCACCGCCGCCCAGCACCACTACCCGCTTGCCTTCCATGCTGACGTAAGGCTCGTGCTGCTCGGTTTCATAGCCCATCAGCTGCTTGGTGTTGGCGATCAGGAACGGCAGCGCGTCGTACACGCCCTGCGCTTCCTCATTCTCCAGGCCGCCGCGCATCGACTGATAGGTACCGACGCCGAGGAACACCGCATCGTACTCGCTCAGCAAGGTCTCCATGCTGATGTCTTTGCCCACTTCGGTGTTCAGCTGGAACTCGATGCCCATCTCGCTGAAGATGCCGCGGCGTTTGACCATCACTTCCTTTTCCAGCTTGAAGGCCGGGATACCGAAGGTCAGCAGGCCGCCGATCTCAGGATGACGGTCATACACCACCGCTTTGACGCCGTTGCGGGTCAGCACGTCGGCGCAGGCCAGCCCGGCAGGGCCGGCACCGACGATCGCCACGCGCTTGCCGGTCGGTTGCACGTGCGACATGTCCGGCTTCCAGCCCATTTCGATGGCCTTATCGCTGATGTAGCGCTCGATATTGCCGATGGTGACCGCACCGAACTCGTCGTTCAGGGTGCAGGAGCCTTCGCACAGGCGATCCTGCGGGCACACGCGGCCGCACACTTCCGGCAGGCTGTTGGTCTGATGCGCCAGGTCCGCCGCTTCCATGATGCGGCCTTCGTTGGCCAGTTTCAGCCAGTTCGGGATGTAGTTGTGCACCGGGCACTTCCACTCGCAATACGGGTTGCCGCAGGACAGACAGCGGTCCGCCTGGGCCTTGGCCTGGGTTTCCGAAAACGGTTCGTAGATCTCGACGAACTCGATTTTGCGGATCTTCAGCGGTTTCTTTGGCGGATCAACACGCTGCAGGTCGATAAATTGATAAACGTTCTGGCTCATTAATGACCTACCTCTTACTGCGCCTGCACCCGCAGCTCGGCTGCGGAGCGGCTACGGTGACCCAACAGCGCTTTGACATCGCTGGACTTCGGTTTGACCAGGGCGAACTTTGGCGCCCACTCCGGCCAGTTGGCCAGGATCTCTTCCGCGCGGGAAGAGCCGGTCGCCTGCACGTGTTCGGTGATCAGGCCGCGCAGGTGCTCCTCATGGATCGCCAGCTGATCGACATCCAGCACTTCCACCAGCTCCGGATTCACGCGCTTGCGGAACTCGCCATCTTCGTCCAACACGTAGGCAAAGCCGCCGGTCATGCCGGCACCGAAGTTGATGCCGGTTTTACCCAGCACACAGACGATGCCGCCGGTCATGTATTCGCAGCCGTTGTCGCCGATGCCTTCCACCACGGTGATGGCGCCGGAGTTGCGCACCGCGAAGCGTTCGCCCGCGCGGCCGGCAGCGAACAGCTTGCCGCCGGTGGCGCCGTACAGGCAGGTGTTGCCGACGATACTGGCTTCATGGCTGCGGAAGGCGGAGCCGATCGGCGGACGCACTGCGATGCTGCCGCCGGCCATGCCTTTGCCGACATAGTCGTTGGCATCGCCGGTCAGGGTCAGCTCGACGCCGCCGGCGTTCCAAACGCCGAAGCTCTGCCCGGCGGTGCCGGAGAAGTGCGCCTTAATAGGATCGGCCGCCATGCCCTGATCGCCGTGCACGTCGGCGATCGCGCCGGACAGCATGGCGCCCACGGAGCGGTCGGTGTTGCGAATGTCGAAGTAGAAGGTTTTACCCTGCTTCGCTTCGATGTACGGCTGCGCCTGCGCCAGCAGCTCTTTGTTCAGCAGGCCCTTGTCGAACGCCGGGTTGCTGCTTTCGGTGCAGTACACCGCTTTGCCCGGATGCGGCGTGGCGGTTTTCAGCAGCGGCGACAGATCCAGCTTGTTCTGCTTGGCGGAGATGCCGTCCAGCTCGGTCAGGAACTCGGTGCGGCCGATCAGATCCACCAGTTGGCTCACGCCCAGTTGGGCCATGATCTCGCGGGTTTCACGCGCGATAAACTGGAAGTAATTCGTCACGCGTTCTGGCAGGCCGTGGTAGTGATCGCGGCGCAGCTTGTCGTCCTGAGTCGCGACGCCGGTCGCGCAGTTGTTGAGGTGGCAGATGCGCAGGTATTTGCAGCCCAGCGCCACCATCGGCCCGGTGCCGAAGCCGAAGCTTTCCGCGCCCAGGATCGCCGCTTTGACGATGTCCACGCCGGTTTTCAGGCCGCCGTCCACCTGCAGGCGGATCTTGTGGCGCAGGCCGTTGGCCACCAGCGCCTGCTGGGTTTCCACCAGGCCCAGTTCCCACGGACAGCCGGCATATTTCACCGAGGACAGCGGGCTGGCGCCGGTGCCGCCGTCGTAACCGGCGATGGTGATGAGATCGGCATAGGCTTTCGCCACGCCGGTGGCGATGGTGCCCACGCCCGGCTCGGACACCAGTTTCACCGAGATCACCGCCTTCGGGTTGACCTGCTTCAGGTCGAAGATCAGCTGCGCCAGATCTTCGATCGAGTAGATGTCGTGGTGCGGCGGCGGGGAGATCAGCGTCACGCCCGGCACTGAATAGCGCAATCTGGCGATGTACGGAGTGACTTTGTCGCCCGGTAGCTGGCCGCCTTCGCCCGGCTTGGCGCCTTGCGCGACCTTAATTTGGATCACGTCGGCGTTTACCAGGTAGGCCGGCGTCACGCCGAAGCGGCCGGAGGCCACCTGTTTGATGCGCGACACCTTGTTGGTGCGGTAGCGCGCCGGATCTTCGCCGCCTTCGCCAGAGTTGGAGAAGCCGCCGAGACCGTTCATGGCGATCGCCAGCGACTCGTGCGCTTCCGGGCTCAGTGCGCCGATCGACATCGCCGCGGTGTCGAAGCGTTTGAACAGCGACTCCGCCGGTTCGACCTGATCGACCGGGATCGGTTCACCTTTCGGCGTGATGGCCAGCAGATCGCGCAGCATGGCGATCGGTCGCTCGTTCACCAGCTTGGCGTAGGCCTGGTAGTCGCTGTACTCGCCGCTGTGCACCGCTTTTTGCAGTGAGTTCACCACGTCCGGGTTGTAGGCGTGGTATTCGCCGCCGTGTACGAACTTCAGCAGGCCGCCTTGCTCCAGCGGCTTGCGTTTCAGCCAGGCGCGCTTGGAGAGGTTCTGCAGATCCTGCTGGAAGTCGCTGAAGCTGGCACCGCCGATGCGGCTGACCACGCCCTGGAAGCACAGATCCGCCAGATCGCGGTGCAGGCCGACCGCTTCGAACAGCTTGGAGCAGCGGTAAGAGGCGATGGTCGAGATGCCCATCTTGGACATGATCTTGTACAGGCCTTTATTGATGCCGTTGCGGTAGTTCAGCATCACGTCGCGGTATTTCTTGTCGATCGCCTGGCTGTCCACCAGTTTGGCCAGGGTTTCATAGGCCAGATACGGGTAGATGGCGGTCGCGCCGAAGCCGAGCAGCACGGCGAAGTGGTGCGGATCGCGGGCGCTGGCGGTTTCAACGATCAGGTTGGCGTCGCAGCGCAGGCTTTTCTCCACCAGGCGGGTTTGCACGGCGCCCACGGCCATTGGAGCCGGTACCGGCAGGCGGCCGGGCGCGATGGCGCGGTCGGACAGCACCAACAGCACTGCGCCTTCGCGCACCTTGCGTTCCGCTTCGTCGCACAGGGCGCGAATGGTCTGCTCCAGATCCTGCTGCTGCGGATCGAAGGTCAGATCGAGCGTCTCGGCGCGATAGTATTCGCCTTCCAGCGTGGTGAGCTGTTTGAAATCGGAGTACAGCAGGATCGGCGATTTGAAGCTCAGGCGGTGCGCCTGGCCTTCGGCTTCGCAGAACACGTTCATTTCACGCCCGATGCTGGTGGCCAGCGACATGACGTGCGCTTCGCGCAGCGGATCGATCGGCGGGTTGGTGACCTGCGCGAACTGCTGGCGGAAGTAGTCGTAAACGATGCGCGGCCGGCTGGAGAGCACGGCGAACGGGGTATCGTCGCCCATCGAACCGGTGGCTTCCTGGCCAATCTCGCCCAGCACGCGGATCACCTGATCCAGCTCTTCGCTGCTGTAGCCGAACTGTTTCTGGTAGGTTTCGAGCTGCGCGTCGTCGAGCTCGCGGCTGCCGACCTGATCGTCCGGCAGATCTTCGAACGGCACCAGGCGTTTGACGTTTTTCTCCATCCACTCTTTATACGGGTGGCGGCTTTTCAGATCGTTGTCGGTTTCCGCTGAGTGCAGGATACGGCCGCTGCGGGTGTCGATCACCATCAGCTCGCCGGGGCCGACGCGGCCTTTTTCCACCACTTCATCCGGCTGGTAATCCCAGATGCCGACTTCGGAGGCGCAGGTGATCAGCTTGTCTTTGGTGATCACGTAGCGCGCCGGGCGCAGGCCGTTGCGATCGAGGTTACAGGCGGCGTAGCGGCCGTCGGACATCACGATGCCGGCCGGGCCGTCCCACGGCTCCATGTGCATCGAGTTGAAGTCGAAGAAGGCGCGCAGATCGCCATCCATGTCCGGGTTGTTTTGCCAGGCCGGCGGCACCAGCAGGCGCATGGCGCGGATGAGATCCATCCCGCCCGCCAGCAGCAGCTCCAGCATGTTGTCCAGCGAACTGGAGTCGGAGCCGGTTTCGTTGACGAACGGCGCGGCGGCCTGCAGATCCGGGATCAGCGGCGTTTGGAATTTGTAGGTACGGGCACGCGCCCATTGGCGGTTGCCGGTGATGGTATTGATTTCGCCGTTGTGCGCCAGGTAGCGGAACGGCTGCGCCAGCGGCCAGCGCGGCACGGTGTTGGTGGAGAAGCGCTGGTGGAACAGGCAAATGGCCGACTCCAGGCGCAGGTCCGCCAGATCGAGATAGAAGCGCGGCAGATCCGCAGGCATGCACAAGCCTTTATAGATCGTCACCAGGTTAGAGAAGCTGCAGACGTAGAAACTGTCGTCCTGCACGCGTTTCTCGATGCGGCGACGTGCCACGAACAGGCGGCGCTCCATATCGCGCGGGCGCCAGCCGGCCGGGGCGTTAACGAAGATTTGCTCGATGCGCGGCAGGGAGGAGAGGGCGATTTCACCCAGCACGTCCGGGTTGGTCGGCACTTCGCGCCAGCCGACGATCGACAGCGTTTCGTTTTGCAGCTCTTCTTCCACGATGCGGCGGCTGAGGCGCGCTTCCTCTTCATTCTGGCTGAGGAACATCATGCCGACGGCGTAGTTCTTGGCCAAACGCCAGCCGCGCTCTTCCGCCACCATGCGGAAGAAGCGATCGGGTTTTTGCAGCAACAGGCCGCAGCCGTCGCCGGTCTTGCCGTCGGCCAGGATCGCGCCGCGGTGCTGCATGCGGGCCAGCGCGTGAATGGCGGTGCGCACCACCTTGTGGCTAGGTTCGCCTTCTATGTGGGCGATCAGGCCGAAACCACAGTTGTCCCTCTCTTGGGATTTATCGTACAACATATCGTGAACCTCCCCAGGCTCTGCGTGACTCTCACAACCTACTGCGAGGGGGCTTCCCAATTTCAGGCAGAAGTCCAATCAGCAAGTTAACCCCGCCAATCTGCTTTTCCGCCCTCCATCAATGGCCTCTCGTGACGGTCTCACAAGTGGTATAGGACTTGTTTTAAGAGGGAGTCTTCAATTACTGCATAAATATGACGAGACGTTTGCCCGTCCAGAAAGCTTCCAGCGGACTTCCAACTTAGCGAGAAAGAATTCGCAGGTCAAATGTGGGCTTAAGATAGATTCTTATCGAATTAATGATGTTTATTTATTTGATAAATAAGTAATTTAATGCATTTTTGCACTGTCGTGGGGCAACACCGATCCCCGCAGAAGTGTGAGCTGTCTCACTATAGTGCAACCCCTTAATCTCTGCACCATGCTAGTGCGGGGGTTAATGCCAGAATTTTATTCTATAAGATATTGCTTGGCTGATGTTTATGACTATTTTTCACCGTGTTGTCATATTGCCGTTAACGGTTGCGTGACGATTAGAATAATTCATCAGAATTATAGTGAATTGATTTGCGTTTATGATGAATAGTTATGCCTGGTGGCGCCTTGCGGGGAAAGCGTTGATCTCTGTCATCGCGGGAAAAGCCGTTTCTTATTAGCATCGCGGCTTTGAACACAGAGAATCACCAAGATTATGCAGTTGCCGCAATTAGTCAATATGTTTGGCGCAGATCTCCAGCGCCGCTATGGCGAAAAGATCCATAAACTCACGCTGCACGGCGGATTCAGCTGCCCTAACCGCGACGGCACGTTGGGGCGCGGCGGCTGTACGTTCTGCAATGTCGCCTCGTTCGCCGATGAAGCGATGCAGCGCCAGAGCATCGACGAACAGCTGGCGCAGCAGGCCGCGCGGGTCGATCGGGCGCGGCGCTATCTGGCCTATTTCCAGGCCTATACCAGCACCTATGCGCAGATCGAACGGCTGGCGTCGATGTATCGGCAGGCGTTGGCGCAGAGCGCCATGGTCGGCCTGTGCGTCGGCACCCGGCCGGACTGCGTGCCGCCCGCCGCGCTGGATCTGCTGGCGGGATACCGCGAGCAAGGCTATGAAGTGTGGCTGGAGCTGGGGCTGCAGACGGCGCACGATAAAACGCTGAAGCGCATCAATCGCGGCCATGATTTTCGCTGTTATCAGCAGACGGCGCGGCTGGCCCGGCAGCGCGGGCTGAAGGTGTGCTGCCATCTGATCGTCGGGCTGCCGGGAGAAACTCAGCGCGATCATCTGCTCACGCTGCAGCGGGTGGTGGAGACTGGCGTGGATGGCATCAAACTGCATCCGCTGCACGTCGTGACCGGCAGTACCCTGGCACGAGCGTGGCGCGCCGGGCGCTTGTCCGAACTGGCGTTGGAGGACTACGCCGTCAGCGCCGGGGAGATGATCCGCCACACGCCGGGCGAGGTGGTGTATCACCGTCTTTCCGCCAGCGCCCGTCGGCCGACGCTGCTGGCGCCGCTGTGGTGCGAAAACCGCTGGAGTGGCATGCAGGCGGTCGGCGCTTATCTGCAACAGCGCGGTGGGCAGGGCAGCGCGCTGGATGAAAAGTGGCGCTACCACCCTGGAATGCCGCTCTGAAGTGCAATCTTTGCCACACTTCGGCGTTTGCCGCCTTATCTCACCGCGGTTTTACGGTATGATTCAAAAGATTGTGTCTGATGGGAGCCGCTATGAAGCAAATCCGGGTGTTGGCCCAGTACTACGTTGATTTAATGGTGAAACTGGGGTTGGTGCGCTTCTCGCTGCTGCTGGCCTCGGCGCTGGTGGTGCTGGCGATGGTGGTGCAGATGGCGGTGACCATGCTGCTGCGCGGCGAAGTGGAAAGCATCGACGTGGTGCGTTCGATCTTCTTCGGCCTGTTGATCACCCCGTGGGCGGTCTATTTTCTCTCGGTGGTGGTGGAACAGTTGGAAGAGTCGCGCCAACGGCTGGCGCGGCTGGTGGACAAGCTCGAAGAGATGCGCCACCGCGATCTGGAGCTCAATCAGCAGCTCAAAGACAATATCAGCCAGCTGAATCAGGAGATTGCCGACCGTATCAAGGCGGAAGAAGAGCGCCTGCAGGTGATGGAAAAGCTGACCGAAGAGATGGAACAGCGCGAGCTGGCGCAGATTGAGCTGGGCCAGCAATCGGCGCTGTTGCGTTCCTTCCTCGATGCCTCGCCGGATCTGGTCTACTACCGCAACGAAGACAAAGAGTTCTCCGGCTGCAACCGCGCGATGGAGCTGCTGACCGGCAAAAGCGAGAAGCAGCTGATCGGTCTGACGCCGTTCGACGTCTACGGCCAGGAGATCGCCGAAAAGGTCATTGAGACCGACGAGAAGGTGTTCCGCCACAACGTTTCGCTGACCTACGAACAGTGGCTGGTGTATCCCGACGGCCGCAAGGCCTGTTTCGAGCTGCGCAAGGTCCCGTTTTACGACCGGGTGGGCAAACGCCACGGGCTGATGGGCTTCGGCCGCGATATTACCGAGCGTAAGCGCTACCAGGACGCGCTGGAGAACGCCAGCAGGGAGAAGACCACCTTTATCTCCACCATCAGCCACGAGCTGCGTACGCCGCTTAACGGCATCGTCGGCCTGAGCCGCATTTTGCTCGATACCGAGCTGAATGACGAGCAGTTGAAATACCTGAAGACCATTCACGTCAGCGCCATCACCCTCGGCAATATCTTCAACGACATTATCGAAATGGATAAGCTCGAGCGGCGCAAGGTGCAGCTCGACAACCAGCCGGTGGACTTCACCGGTTTCCTGGCAGATCTGGAGAACCTCTCCGGCCTGCTGGCGCAGCCGAAAGGGCTGCAGTTCATCATGGATCCGCAGACGCCGCTGCCGCAGCAGATCGTGACCGACGGCACGCGCCTGCGGCAGATCTTGTGGAACCTGATCGGCAACGCGGTGAAATTTACCCAACAGGGGAAAATCGTGGTGCGCGTGCGGCGCGAGGCGCAGGAGAAGTTGGTGTTCGAGGTGGAAGATTCGGGCATGGGCATCCCGCAGGACGAGCAGGACAAGATCTTCGCCATGTATTACCAGGTGAAAGATCAGCGCGGCGGCCGTCCGGCCACCGGCACCGGCATCGGGCTGGCGGTCTCCAAGCGGCTGGCGCAGAGCATGGGGGGTGACATCACCGTGCGCAGCGAACAGGGGCACGGTTCTTGCTTCACTCTGACCATCCAGGCGCCGGCGGTGCAGGAAGCCGTCAGCGAGGTATCGGAGGAAGAGGAGCTGCCGTTGCCGGCGCTGCACATCCTGCTGGTGGAGGATATCGAACTGAACGTGATCGTGGCGCGATCGGTGCTGGAGAAATTGGGCAACAGCGTCGATGTGGCGATGAACGGCCACGATGCGCTGGCGATGTTCGACCCGGACGAGTTCGATCTGGTACTGCTGGACATCCAACTGCCGGACATGACCGGGCTGGATATCGCCCGGGCGCTGCGCGAACGCTATGCCGGGCAGGCGCTGCCGCCGCTGGTGGCTTTGACCGCCAACGTGCTGAAAGACAAAAAAGAGTATCTCGAGGCGGGCATGGACGATGTGCTGAGCAAGCCGTTGTCGGTGCCGGCGCTGACCCAGGTCATCAAACACTATTGGGATCATCAACCTTCTCACACTTCAAAGAAAACGGAGCACAAGGCGATGCAGATTAATGAGTCGTTACTCGATACCGCGATGCTGGAACAGTACATGGATCTGGTTGGCCCGCAGCTGATCCACCAAAGCCTGGAGATGTTCGAACAGATGATGCCGGGCTACCTGGCGGTGCTGGACTCCAACATGACGGCGCGCGATCAGAAAGGCATCACCGAGGAAGGGCACAAGATCAAGGGCGCCGCCGGTTCGGTCGGTCTGCGCCATCTGCAGCAGCTGGCGCAGCAGATTCAAACGCCGACGCTGCCGGCCTGGTGGGATAACGTGCAGGATTGGGTGGATGAGTTGAAGCAAGAGTGGCGCAACGATGTGCAGGTACTGCGGGCTTGGGTTGAGAACGCTGAAAAAAAATGACCCCGACCTAAGCCGGGGTGCGCGAATATTGCGCCAACACCAGGGAAATTGTGAACCTGCGTATTGGTTTCAGTGTTCTGGTCGAGCAGGTTGTTGCGAATTCCTAAACATCATACAGCCAACAACATAGCAAATGTAAGCGCTCTTGTTAGAAGATTCATTAAAATGTGTGATGTAGATTAGTGTTTGTCAACTCAGAGCACGAACCAGTTGACAGCAGCGACAGGAGTAAGAGTGATGAAAAAGGTGGGTGTAGTCCTCAGCGGCAGCGGCGTTTATGACGGTACGGAGATCCATGAAGCGGTGCTGACGCTGCTGGCGTTGGACCGTGCCGGCGCCCAGGCGGTGTGCTTTGCGCCTGATAAACCACAATGCCATGTTATTAATCACTTATCGGGTGAGGAGATGGCGGAGTCGCGCAATGTCCTGATTGAATCGGCGCGCATTGCCCGCGGGGCAGTGCAGCCGCTGGCGCTGGCGGAAGCCGCCCAGTTGGATGCGCTGATCGTGCCCGGTGGCTTTGGCGCCGCCAAGAATCTCAGCAATTTCGCCGAAGCCGGCGCGGAATGTTGGGTCGATGAAGATTTGGCGCGTCTGACGCGCGAGATGCATAAGGCCAACAAACCAATTGGCCTGATGTGCATCGCGCCGGCGCTGTTGCCGAAACTGTTGGATCAACAAGCGCGGCTCACCATTGGCAACGATCCGGACCTGGGGGAAGTGATTGACGCCATGGGCGGCGAGCCGGTGATTTGTCCGGTGGACGACATCGTGGTGGACAGCGAGCACAAGATCGTGACTACGCCAGCCTATATGCTGGCGCCGTCGATCGCGCAGGCGGCCCTCGGCATCGATAAGCTGGTGGCGCGGGTGCTGGAACTGTCTGAATGAGAAAATCGCTCGGCGGATGGCGGCGGCTGCGCCCGTGGTATTGGCTGAAGCGCGGTGTCATCGCGATTATCGGCCTGTGGGTGTTGGGCATTGTGCTCTTTGCCTTCCTGCCGGTGCCGTTTTCCGCCGTGATGGTGGAGAGGCAAGTCAGCGCCTGGCTGAGCGGCGACTTCGGCTACGTCGCCCATTCGGACTGGGTGTCGATGGACGATATCTCGCCGCAAATGGCGCTGGCGGTGATGGCGGCGGAGGATCAGAAGTTTCCAGACCATTGGGGCTTCGATGTGGCGGCCATTGAAAAGGCGCTCAGCCACAACGAGAAACGCCCGACGCGCATCCGCGGCGCATCCACGCTGTCGCAGCAGACCGCTAAAAACCTGTTTCTGTGGGATGGCCGCAGCTGGCTGCGCAAAGGGCTGGAGGCCGGGCTGACGTCGGGCATCGAGCTGGTGTGGACCAAGCGACGTATTCTGACGGTGTATCTGAACATCGTCGAGTTCGGCGACGGGGTGTTCGGCGTGGAAGAGGCTTCACAGCGCTTTTTCCATAAGCCGGCCAAACGTCTGAGCGCGGCCGAAGCGGCGCTGCTGGCGGCGGTATTGCCGAATCCGCACCGCTTCAGGGCCGATGCGCCGTCCGGCTATGTGGTGCAGCGTCAACAATGGATTATGCGCCAAATGCGGCAACTGGGCGGGGAAGCGTTTTTACGCGAGAACAAGCTGGATTAAACGTGCGGGAGCGGCACGGTGCCGCTCCCGCCAAGCGGTTTATTTCACATAGGTAAAGGCGGTCGTGACGTGCTTCACGCCGCTGACCTGGCTGGCAATCTGCGCCGCTGACTGCCCTTCCTGCTGCGTGACCAGGCCCAGCAAGAACACTTCGCCGTTTTCGGTAGTAACCTTCACGTTGGACGATTTCACCGTATCGCTGGTGAGCAGCTGCGAACGCACCTTGGTGGTGATCCAGGTGTCGGAGGACGCGGTGCTCAGGCTGACCGGCGTGCCCTGACGGATCTCGTTATACACTTCGGTCGTGCCTTCCACGCCCATGGCGATCTGCTTGGCGCGCGCGGTGAGATCGGCGTTAGGCGACTGGCCGGTCAACAGCACCTTGCCCTGATAGGCGGTGGCGACCACCCGGGCATCTTTCTTCAACTGCTGGTCTTTGCTCAGGGCGCTTTCGACCCTGGCTTCCAGCGTGCCGTCATCCACCTGGGTCCCGACGCTGCGCGGGTCGGTGGCGGTTTTGGTCGCGACGGCCGCACTGCCGACGACGACGCCGGCGATACAGCCTTGCAACAGCAGGGCGCTGGACAGCACTGCAAATGTGGCTTTTAGCTTCATCTCAGTTCCTTAATCGTCCTGGTGGGGGAATAACGTATTGTCTATCAGGTCGCACAGGCAGTTTACGGTCAGCATATGCATTTCCTGAATGCGCGAGCTGCGGTGCGACGGGATGCGGATCTCGACATCCTGCTGGCCGAGCAACCCGGCCAGTTCGCCACCGTCGTAGCCGGTGAGCGCGACGATGGTCATATCGCGGGTCACGGCCGCCTCGACCGCTTTCACAATATCACGGCTGTTGCCGCGGGTGGAAATCGCCAGCAGCACGTCACCGGTGTGCCCAAGTGCGCGCACCTGCTTGGCGTACACTTCGTCGTGCAACCGATCGTTGCTGATCGCCGTCAGCACCACGTTGTCGGCGTTGAGGGCGATGGCTGGCAGGCTGGGGCGCTCGGTTTCAAAACGGTTGATCATGCTGGCGGCGAAGTGCTGCGCGTTGGCCGCCGAGGTGCCGTTGCCGCAGCACAGGATTTTGTTGCCGTTGAGTAAGGATTGAACCAGCGTCATCGCAGCGCGGGAAATGGCGTCCGGCAGTGCTTCCGCCGCCGCGATCTGGGTTTGGATGCTTTCGGTAAAACAGACTTTAATTCTATCCAGCACGTTGTATTAATCCACTAAGTCAAAGGGCCGGTCTGCGCCGCAAAACCCCAATTAATCCGCATTGAAGGCGTTGGGTATCCATTCTAACTGGCTACCGGTAATGGCCAAAACATCAAAACGGCAAGATGATGTGTCAAAACTGGCTCCGCGCCCCGCCAGCCAGACGGCGGCGGCGTGCAGCAACCGCTGTTGTTTGCGAAAGGTGACGCTGGCGGCCGCGCCGCCGAAGGCGTCGTTGCGGCGGTAGCGCACTTCGACGAATACCCAGGTAGTGCCGTCGCGCATGATGAGGTCGAGCTCACCGCCGCGCACCGCGACGTTGGCGGCGCAGAAGGTGAGCCCGGCGTGTTCCAGGTGACGGCGGGCCAGTAACTCGTAGCCCGCCCCGGAGGCGCGTGGGTTCAAGAGACCGGAACGACCGTACCCTGACGGTATTGCAGCCAAGGCAGCTTGCGGTTGATCACGCAGTTCGGCGATGCGCTCAGCGTACCGGTGGTGCCGGAAACCTGGAAACCCGGCAGCTGGCGCATTTCAGCAAAGTGGTTGGCCAATGTCCAGGCATCCATCCCCATTGCATACAGGCGCACCAGCGAGTAATCGTTGCGGAAGCGCGCGCTGGCCTGCTGCAGCAGCTGAGGGTTTGAGCCGGCCAGCAGCGGGATATCGCTGAACTGCAGGCCTTCCATTTCCAGACGGAAGTCCGGGCCGGCGCCGGCCTGGTAGCTGCGCGAGCTGGCGTACATCGCCGGTTTGCCGCGCGAGCTGGTGGCCATGTCGATCATCGGTTTGATCAGCGTCAGTTGGGACTGGGTAGCGACGATATACACCGCGTCGACGCTGCCGCCGGTGGCGGCGGGCACGTCGCTCGGCGGCGCAGGAATGGTCAGCCCGGCGATGGTGACGCTCTGCGGCGCCGGGGCGCTCGACATCGGCGTGCCGGTCATGCGGATGCCGCCGCTGTTCACCATCTGGCGCAGCTCGCCGGCAGAGCCGATGTCCTGACGCAGCACGGTTTGCCCGCCTTGTTTCTGCCATTCCTGGTTAAAGGCCTTGGCGACGCGATCGCCGAAGGCGCCGCGCGGCACCAGCAGCAGCGGTTGACGCTTCTGCTGTTCCCAGATGTGGCGGGCGGCGTCGCGCGCTTCATCTTCCGGCGACAGGGCGAAGTAACAGATGTTCAGGTTGTCCTTCGGCGTTTCCGGCTGGTTGAGCGCCAGCACGTTCAGCGTGGTGGTGCTGGCGGACAGCTGATCGACGTTCTCTTTGAGCAGCGGCCCGACCACCAGAGTAGCGCCATCCTGCTGCGCCTGGCTCAGCAAGGCGGCCAGCGGCTGGCTGGTGGTGTCGTACACTTTGACCTGCGCATTAGCGGCCTGCAGCGGCGTTATCGGCGCGCTGGACGGTGCAGCGGGTTGCGCGGCGGTCACGGCCGGCTGGCTCTCTTGCGCCGAAGGGCTGACCGCGCCGTTGGCGTTGATGTCACCCGCTGCGGCCTGATCGGCCGGCGCCGTTTGGGCCGGTGCGCTGGCAGGTTGCGCGGCTTGAGGTTGCGGCGCCGGCATGGAACCGCCGTTTTTCGCCGCTTCGAAGCCTTGCTGGATGGCGTCGGCGAACACTTTCGCCTGGCCGTTCAACGGCAGCAGCAGGGCGATTTTCGAGGTGGAGGCCTGAGTGAAGTTCAGCACCTGGTTCAGGCGAGCCGGCAGCGTTTTGGCTGCCGGGTTCTTCGGATAACGGTTCTGCCAATCTTTGATGCCGGCCTTCAGCAGATCGGGATCCTGCTTGTTGTCCTGATAGACGCGCAGCAGATCCAGCCAGCCTTGCAGCACGTTCTCGTCGGCGTTGATCACCAGGCTGTTCATCTCCTGCGGCGTCAGCTGCAGCAGGGCCTGCCAGGTTTGATCCAGATTGTCCTGGTGCGGTTTGCCGGTCAGCAACGGCTCCTGAGCGATATAGGCGCGGATCAATGGCAGCGACGCTTTGCCTTGATTGGCGGCGATCTGCGCCTGGTAGTAGCGCACCTTCTGATTTGGCGACAGCGCACCGCTGTCCAGGTGGCCCAGCGTGCTGCGGGCGCTGACGTAGCTCTTGTTGGCGATCTGCAGTTCGGCGGTCAGCAACTGGCGCTCAGTCTGCTGTGCGCCGCTGAGGTTTTTCGGCAACTGATTCAACTGGTCGCCGGCCTGCGGCAGTTTTCCTTCGCGCAGCAAGGCGCGAATAGCAAGTAATTGCCAGTCAGCCTTGTTATCATCGCTGCTTTGCTGCAACTGCTGCAGGTAGTAATCGGAGCTGGCGCTCGCTTCGTCCTGTATATTGGCGGGCGGCGTTTGCGGGGCCCGACTTGGACAGCCTGCCAGGAAAAGGGCGGCCGCGATGACTGCGGTAAGTCGGACAGGCTTGGAACGCCCTGCTTTGGTACGAACGAATGTTGAGGAAAGCATACTGTATCCAGTGATGTTTTTTTCAAGATGCTCAATATTAAATCGGCAACCCGGATGAAACAATGAATCAACACCAACAATCAGTCATTTCTGCATCAACGCTGTATGTGGTGCCCACCCCCATCGGCAATCTGGGCGATATTACCCACCGTGCGTTAGAGGTACTGAAAAGCGTTGATCTGATCGCGGCGGAAGATACGCGCCATACCGGATTGCTGTTGCAACACTTCGCGATCAACGCGCGTCTGTTCGCGCTGCACGACCACAACGAACAGCAAAAGGCCGATCAGCTGCTGGCGAAACTGCAGGAAGGCCAGAGCATCGCGCTGGTGTCCGACGCCGGGACGCCGCTGATCAACGATCCCGGTTATCACCTGGTGCGCCGCTGCCGCGAGGCCGGCATTCGCGTGGTGCCGCTGCCGGGCGCCTGCGCCGCCACTACCGCGCTGTGCGCCGCGGGCGTCGCTTCCGACCGTTTCTGCTACGAAGGTTTCCTGCCGGCGAAAACCAAGGGGCGCAAGGATACGCTGATGGCGCTGGCGGAGGAACCGCGCACGCTGATTTTCTACGAATCCACCCACCGCCTGCTGGAAAGCCTGCAGGACATGGTCACCGTCTGGGGCCCGCAGCGCTATGTGGTGCTGGCGCGCGAGCTGACCAAAACCTGGGAATCCATCCACGGCGCGCCGGTGGGCGAGCTGCTGGCGTGGGTGCAGGAAGATGAAGTGCGCCGCCGCGGTGAGATGGTGCTGATCGTCGAAGGCCACAAAGCGCAGGAGGATGCGTTGCCGCTCGAGGCGCTGCGCACGCTGGCGCTGCTGCAAAAAGAGCTGCCGTTGAAAAAGGCGGCGGCGCTGGCGGCGGAAATCCACGGCGTGAAGAAAAATGCGTTGTATAAGCACGCGCTGGAGCAACAACAGCCGTAAAGCGGTTGACCTGCCGCCGCCGCAACGCTACTATCCGCGCCGGAGTTGACCAGACAGTCGCCGCTTCATTGCCGTCCTCTTCGGGGAGACAGATGGAGGGGAGGAAAGTCCGGGCTCCATAGGGCAGGGTGCCAGGTAACGCCTGGGAGGCGCAAGCCTACGACTAGTGCAACAGAGAGCAAACCGCCGATGGCCCGCGCAAGCGGGATCAGGTAAGGGTGAAAGGGTGCGGTAAGAGCGCACCGCGCGGCTGGCAACAGTTCGTGGCACGGTAAACTCCACCCGGAGCAAGGCCAAATAGGGGTTCACATGGTACGGCCCGTACTGAACCCGGGTAGGCTGCTTGAGCCAGTGAGCGATTGCTGGCCTAGAGGAATGACTGTCCACGACAGAACCCGGCTTACCGGTCAACTCCCTCGACAAAAGAAAACCCCGCGCAACTGGCGTTGCGCGGGGTTTTTCGTTTTCCGGCCGGCCTTACACCGGCAGGTCAATCAACAGCGCGCGCAGCGGCGTCTCGGCGCGGATCGTCAGGCGGTTTTCCTCACGCACGAAGGCGCCGTCGCCGCAGGTCAGGCGTTGCGCTTCGTGGCGCTCGCCGGTGGCGGCGATGGTACCGTGTATCGACTGCAGATAAGCGCGCGGCCCATTAATCGTCAGCGTGTGTTCTTCGCCCGGCTGCAGATCGAGATGATGGATCCAGACCTGCTGGCGCAGCTGCAGGCTGCCCTGCGCGCCGTCAGGCGAGGCCAGCAGCAGGTTGCCTGCCGCCGGCAGCGTCAGACGCTGCACCCGCTCGTTGTTGCGTTCCGGGCAGGCATCCAGCCACAGCTGCAGACGAGTCAGTGGCGTATCGCTGCTGACGTTCTGTTCGCTGTAGCTCAGGCTTGGCTGGGTGGCCAACAGCAGCGCTTCGCCGGCTTTGGCGCGTGCGGTGTTGCCGTCGCTGTCGCGGTATTCCGCCTCGCCTTGCAGGATCAGGTTCAGGATATCGACGCTGGGATAGGTGCGCGGCTGGAACGACGCGCCCGGCGCCAGCACCTCCTGATTCAGCACCCGCAGCGACGCGTAGCCCATCAGTTTGGGATCGAAGTAGTGACCAAAGGAAAAGGTGTAGCGAGCCTGCAGCCAACCAAAGTCAGCTTGCCCGCATTGTTGTGCTGTTCTGCATGTAATCATGGCAATCGGCTCTCTAAATTCATTATCCAAATGGTAAGCATCTGGACGTCGGATTGTTAGCCAGTTAATCTGGTCGGCATATTCAAATTTCCTGACAGAGGGATGCGATGGCCAGAGATCGGGCGCTCACGCTTGAGGCACTAAGGGTGATGGATGCAATCGACCGGCGCGGCAGTTTCGCCGCGGCCGCCGACGAATTGGGCCGGGTGCCGTCGGCACTCAGCTACACCATGCAAAAATTGGAAGAAGAATTGGACGTGGTGCTGTTCGACCGTTCGGGCCACCGCACCAAGTTCACCAACGTGGGGCGCATGTTGCTGGAACGCGGGCGGGTGCTGCTGGAAGCGGCCGACAAGCTGACCACCGACGCCGAGGCGCTGGCGCGCGGTTGGGAAACTCACCTGACCATCGTCAGCGAAGCGCTGTCGCCGCCGAGCCTGCTGTTCCCGCTGGTGGACAAGCTGGCGCTGAAGGCCAACACCCAGGTGTCGATTTTCACCGAGGTGCTGGCGGGCGCCTGGGAGCGGCTGGAGCAGGGGCGCGCCGACATCGTGATCGCGCCGGACATGCATTTTCGCGCGTCGTCCGAGATCAACACCCGCAAACTGTATAAGGTGATGAGCGTTTATGTCGCCGCGCCGGATCATCCTATCCACCTGGAGCCGGAGCCGCTTTCCGAAGTGACCCGCGTGAAATACCGCGGCATCGCGGTGGCGGATACCGCTCGCGAGCGCCCGGTGTTGACCGTACAGCTGCTGGATAAGCAGCAGCGTCTGACGGTGAGCACCATTGAAGACAAACGTCTGGCGCTGCTGGCCGGGTTGGGGGTGGCGACCATGCCGTATCCGATGGTGGAGAAAGATATCGAGGCCGGGCGGCTGCGCGTGGTGGGGCCGGAATACAGCCGCGAAGCCGATATCATCATGGCCTGGCGGCGCGACAGCATGGGGGAGGCGAAAGCCTGGTTCCTGCGCGAAATTCCGCGCCTGTTCGCGCAGCGTTAAGTCGGTTGGATGACATCCCCTTGCCGGGCGGCAAGGGGATTTTTTTCGCCTTAACCGAAGCGCTGGTCGCGGCCGTGCGGCTCGTCCAGATCCTGCGCCGGCCCGATGGAAATGATGCCGTGCGGGTTGATGGTGGCGTGGCTGCGGTAGTAGTGGTTGCGAATGTGCGGCAGGCTGACCGTCTCGTCGATGCCCGGCATCTGGTAGATGTCGCGCAGGAAGCCGTACAGGTTGAGGTAGTCGCTGATGCGGTGTTTATCGCACTTGAAGTGGGTGACGTACACCGGATCGAAACGCACCAGCGTGGTCCACAGACGCAGGTCGGCTTCGGTCAGCCGATCGCCGGTCAGGTAGCGATGCTGCCCCAGGATCTGCTCCAGGCGCTCCAGCGCGTTGAATACCCCGTTGACCGCTTCGTCATAGGCTTCCTGGCTGGTGGCAAAACCGGCTTTGTACACGCCGTTGTTCACTTGATCGTAAATCCAACCGTTCAGCTCATCGATCTTGCCGCGCAGCGCGGTCGGGTAGTAGTCGCCTGCC
Source organism: Serratia sp. CY47444 (assembly GCF_052168635.1). Classification (NCBI taxonomy): domain Bacteria; kingdom Pseudomonadati; phylum Pseudomonadota; class Gammaproteobacteria; order Enterobacterales; family Yersiniaceae; genus Serratia; species Serratia sp. CY47444. The sequence continues at coordinate 49,174 of NZ_JBJNMH010000004.1, read as the reverse complement.
CGAGCGCCGACGCCGTCAAATGCGCTGTTGAACATGCGGATGATGTCGGCGGATTCATTGCTGACGATGGTTTGCCGCTGTTTATCCCACAGCACCGGCACGGTCACGCGCCCGCTGTAGTGCGGATCGGCCCGCAGGTAGATCTGGTACAGGAAGTCGGCGTGATACAGCGGATCGCCGGTGGTTTCCGGAAAATCCTGGCCGAAGGTCCAGCCGTTTTCCAGCATCAGCGGGTGCACCACCGAGACCGGAATGATCTGCTCCAGCCCTTTCAGTTTGCGCATCAGCAGCGTGCGATGCGCCCAAGGGCAGGCGAGAGAAACATAAAGGTGATAACGGCCCGCTTCGGCCTGGAAGCCGCCCACGCCGTGTTCGCCCGGCTGACCGTCGGCGGTCACCCAATTGCGAAACTGAGCGGTTGAACGTTTGAAACGGCCGCCGGTAGATTTGGTGTCATACCAGATGTCTTGCCAAACGCCATCGACGAGTTGTCCCATGGGAATCTCCTTGGTGTCCGAGTTAAAAAACGACAGAGCCCGGCATGCCGGGCCCTGAATGACAGTTTAGATTACCATTTCTTGTTCAGAAGACGGTCGATGCTGAAGCCGCCCGGGCCTGCGACCGCCAACACGATGAAGCCGCCGGCGATGGTCAGGTTTTTCATGAACATCAGCTGGTTTACGCCTTCCGCAAAGTCAGTGTGGAACAGCAGCGCGGTCAGGATGGTGAAACCGGCAGTGAACAGCGCCACGGTGCGGGTCAGGAAACCGAACAGGATCGCCAGACCGCCGCCAAATTCCAGCAGGATGGTCAGCGGCAGCAAGAAGCCAGGCACGCCCATCGATTGCATGTACTGTTGGGTACCGGCATATGCGTCACCCATTTTGCCGTAGCCTGCCACGATAAACAGGATTGGCATCAGAATACGAGCAACCAACAAACCTGTATCTTCTAATTTTTTCATCATCTACTCCAAAGTGTTTTTGTGCGCCTGTTCGGCGGTAGTCATATCAACGGGCGGCGTAGCGGGTCTCTGACCCTGTCCGCTCCGTATCGTATTGATGGAGTGAATGTTAAGCGGGAAGTGCTCAGGTTGTTAGCAAGTAAAACTGTCGTAATTTTTCAAAAAATCTGAATCTTTAGCGTGCTAATAAAATGCCGCCGATCAGCAGGTTGCCCGGCCCCGGGGTTGGACGCGTTGTATCAAGGGAGAAAATGCGGGCAGAGCAACAGGAGGTTTGAAGGAAAGACTAAGCGGCTTACTTGGCAGAAAACGTCTTTTTAAACAGACGGATAGCGCTCCATGCGCCGAAAGCGCGACGCGACCAGCGGATCATCTTGCTGGGATGGCGGATGCCGTACAGCGCCATGACGCTGGAACCGAGCACCAGATAGCGGCGCAGGCCAAACACCGTTTGCCAGCCGCGGTCGATGCGTTCGGTCTTTTCCAGCCACAGAGACTTGTGTTCGGCCAGATCCAGACGCTGTTGCTGGATCTGCCGAATCAGCCTCTCTTTTTTCCATTCCAGATAGCGGCGGCGGCTCATGGCTCGCGCTCCAGTTCGGCGCGGTCGAGTTCCAGCTGTTTGCGCGTGGCACCGAGCAGCGTGGTGCGACGGGCCTTGACCAGCGTCCAGATGGTGCCGACCACGGCGAGGAACAGCAGCACGCCGGTTGTCGCGCCCAGCGCCACCAGCCGGTAGACCGGATCGATGGCCCAGAAGATCAGGATCAGCAGGCTCATCAAACCGAAGGCGGTGAACAGCAGCGTCATGCCGGCCATGATCAGCAGCTGAATGAGGTTGGCTTTCTCCTCTTCCAGCTCGACCACTGCCAGCCGGACGCGGGTTTCCACCATGCCGACCAGGATCGTGATGATGCGCTGACCGATATCCAGGACCCCTTTAGCGGGGCCCTGCGCGCGCACTTGCGGTTGTTCAGCCATGATTAACGACGCGCGAGCAGCACGCCCAACACGACGCCGACCGCCGCGCCGATACCGATGCCGGTCCACGGGTTGTCGCGCACGTAGTCGTCGGCCTGGCCGGCGATCTGCTTGGTTTGCGAAGCCAGCTTGTCACCGGCGTCGCTCAGGCGAGCGCGGGTCTCTTTCAGCGCGCCTTCCGCTTTCGAGCGCAGCTTCTCCAGCTCGGCTTTCGGCTTGTCGGTGGAGGAGTTCAGCACTTCCTCCAGCGTATCGGCTAAGGACTTCAGTTCAGCGCGTAAGTTTTCTGCATTTGAATCATGTGCCATGTGATTATTCCTTAACGTTTATTTCGACAGACTTTTAACATAGCGGATTTTTTCGCCGGAGCAAAGGGGTGATGGCCAGCAGATAACACCAGACATCAATTTCATATGCTTAAGAAATCCCGTGTGATGGGGCTCTCATCGATAAATCCGCTGGTGTGAAAAAATTATTCCGCCTGGGCGCGTTTCAACTCAGCTTGCGCTTCCGCCAGCTTTTGCTGCTTCTTGGCGACCTTGTCCAGCTTGCCGGTTTGCTGCGTTTCTTTCAGTTCCTGCCGGCGCTCGTCGACCTTGCGCTGTTTCTCTGCGATGTTTTTTTGGCGTTCGGCCTGCAGGCCGGCTTCGGTGCAGTGAGTCTGCACTTCGCTTAGCGCTTTTTTTAGCCCGTCCACGCGGTGGGTGTTACCGTGCTGGGTGGCGTAGTCGATTTGCTGTTGGATGTTTTGCGCTTTGGCGGCACAACCGCCCTCAGCGGCCGCAGCGAGGGCCGGCAGCGTGCAGAGAGGCAACAGCAGTAACAGGGAGTGGCGTAATTTCATCTTTCAGTTCCTTTTCATGGGGTACCTGAACAGGCACCCGCTTTCCTGGCTGCCGAAGGTGGCAGCGCGAGAGGAGGGCGTTCATTGCCGGCTGAAGTTATCCTTCAGCATAGTCATGAAACCGGCGTGCCCCCAAAGAATCAGCCGTGACTCAGTGCTGACTGGTTAATTCTTGAGCTAATCGGTGCGAATGAAAATGAAGATAATGGCAGTGAAAGGAAACCCCTTCATCTGAAGGGGGATTATCCCAGATTGAGTGGGGAACGCGCAAATTCGCGCACCCAATGCGATGGCACGGGGGATTCGCTCAACGCGATGTGGTAACCGGGCGGCAGGATGGTTTGCAGCGCTTCGCGCGCCAGCAACTGCTGCTCCGGCGAATCCAAACGGATGACCAGGCCATCACCTTCCGGCGTGATGCTTTTGATGCGGATGCCGCGCTCATCCAGGCGCTGGTAGACGTAAAAGCCGTCGGGCAGCGACAGCCCTTGCTGGCTGGCGCGAATGCGCAGCTCGCTCTCGGTGCGCACCATACAGGGCACCAGCAGCGTCGCCAACGCCAGTAGGGCGAGCGCGATCATCAAGACGTATTGCCAGCGCGGGCGCTTTGCTGTCACGCCCCTTTCCCCGGGTTCTGGCCGCTGGCGCGTTTCTTGCGCCACAGCACGATCAGCGAGCCGACCAGCCCAACCACCAGCAACACCAGCGGCAACATCATCAGGCAGAACATCAGCTGATCTTCATACTTGCGGAACACCGGGGTTTTCCCGAGGGCGAAGCCCAGCGTCGTCAGGATCAAGACCCACAGCAGGCCGCTCATCCAGTTGAAGAACTGGAAGCGCGCGTTGTTCAGGCCGGACAGGCCGGCGATGGTTGGCAGCAGGGTGCGCACGAAGGCCAGGAAGCGGCCGACCAGCAGGGCGGAAAGGCCGTGGCGGTGGAACAGGTTATGCGCACGCTGATGGTAGTGAGCCGGCAGATGCGAAAGCCAGCCTTGCACCGTTCGCGTATTGCCGAGCCACCGGCCCTGTATATAACTGACCCAGCACCCCAGGCTGGCGGCGACGGTCAGGATAACGATGGTCAATGGGAAGCCCATGGTGCCTTTGGCGATCAGCACGCCGACTAGGATCAGCAGGCTGTCGCCCGGCAGGAAAGCGGCCGGCAGCAGGCCGTTTTCCAAAAACAGGATCATGAACAGCAGGATGTAGAGGGTCCACACCAGCGAAGGGTTCGCCAGCGTCTCAAAATCCTGCTGCCACAAGGCATGTATCAGTTCTTTAATGATGTCCATCCGGTGTTCCTAAAACGTCATTGTTTATTTTTATCTCAGCGGTGGAACGGGCGTGGGCTGAAAACGCGCGGCGATCCTGAATGCTGATAACGATGAAACGGCGTTGCTTTAAGGTTTCTAAGCGGTGCGACACCGGTCATAGGTGGTAAGTCAGCGTGCCACGGTACTGCATGTTACTTTCTTTCCAGCCGGCCTGCCGACTCTGTTGCCTGGAGGCGTCCAGCATCCCGTCGACCTGGGCAAGCCGGTTGGGAGCCGGCGTGTCCTGGCGGGGGAAGCGAATTCGGTAGCCCGGCTCTGCGGCCAGGGTATAGACCGGCACCGGCAGGGAGGAGGCGAGCAGCGAGCCGGAGAAAGAGTGCGCTCTGGGCAGCAGCAGCGGCAACTTGCCGGGGGCTTTGCGGCGCGCTTCGGCCGGCGCCCGATACACCTGATCATAGGGGGAAAGCGCCGGCTCCGCCAACAGCGGCAGGCTGCTCAGCGCGCTGGGGGTGGGCTTGGGTGACGCCACGCATAGCTGTGGGCCGGAGACCGAACCGGTCCAGCAGAAAACAGCAATCAGCATGGCAAACAACCAGCGCATTTATTCGCGTCCCGCCCCCGCAGCAATGGGTAAAAAAGTGGGCTAACTCTACCAAAATAGCACGATTGGCAACAGGGAAATCTACGTTGCCGACGGTGAAATAGTACACGGCAAACGGCGGTTCCGGCATCGATTCAGCGGATTTTACATTACCTGACATAAGCCGACGGTTTTTGACCGCCGTGGCTATTTCGGCTCGTGGCTCACGCCATCCAGATGCACCACCGGATTCTCGGCGAACAGGTAGCGATCGGCGTTGTATTCGAAGTCGTCGCTGGTGGCGTTGAACAGCATCTGCTTGGTGTTTTCCAGGTGCTGCCACATCGCCAGTTTGGCGGCGTAAGGATCTTTGCGCATCAGCGCCTTGAGGATCTGATCGTGATCGTCGCACCAGCTGGCGATCGAACGTTCGTCGATATGCTCGTGCAGTTTCTTCCAGTAAGGGTTGTTGACCCGCTGCACCCACATTTTTTCCACGATGGTGGCCATGGCGGTGTTCTGGGTGGCCAGCGCCACCTGCACGTGGAACTTCAGATCCCACTGCGAGTCGCGGAAACGATCCTCTTTGCGGGCATGCTCCTGGATCTCCATCAGTTGCACGATATCCTGCTTGGTCACCTGGGTGGCGGCAAATTCGGCGATGTTGCTTTCTATCAGTTGGCGCGCCTGCAGCAGCTCAAACGGGCCGGCGGTGGCGAACTCGATGCTGTCGCCCGGCACCACCAGGTGTTTTTGCTGGTTGGACACCACGTGGATCCCGGATCCCTTGCGCACGTCCACATAGCCTTCGACTTCCAGCATGATGATCGCCTCGCGCACCACGGTGCGGCTGACATTCATCTCTTCGGCGATGTATCGCTCGGCCGGCAGCTTGTCGCCTACCGGATAACGGCCGCTTTCGATGCGTTGCTTCAGCTCGGCGGCCAGTTGCTGATACAGGCGTCTGGTTTCAGTGAATTCCATAGTGAATGCTCTATACGGTGCGGTGGGAAGGGGCGCGTGGCCATCGGATTTGTTATACCACTTATTCGGCACCGCTGCCAGAGGAGCAAGGGGCCCGGCGCAGCGGCCGGGCGGGGGATCAGCTGCGCGCCGGGGTGGGCTGCAGCGCGGCGGGTTGCGGTTCGGCGGCCGGGCGGTTTTGCAACACCGTCCAGATGACGATGGCGCCGAGAATGTCGAAGACCGACAGCGCGGCGAACAGCGGGCTGAAGCCGAGGGTGTCCGCCAGGGCGCCGACCACCAGGGCGAACAGCGTGCTGGCGGTCCAGGCCGCCATGCCGGTCAGCCCGTTGGCGGTCGCCACCTCATTGCGGCCGAACACGTCGGAAGAGAGGGTGATCAACGCGCCGGACAGCGCCTGATGGGCGAAGCCCCCGACGCACAGCAGCGCGATAGCCGCGTAAGGGCTGGTGAACAGGCCGATCATGCCGGGGCCGATCATCAACACCGCCCCCATCGTCACCACCAGCTTGCGTGAGACGATCAGGTTGACCTTGAAATATTTCTGGAACAGCGGCGGCAGATAACCGCCGACGATGCAGCCGAGATCGGCAAACAGCATCGGCATCCAGGCGAACATGGCGATCTCTTTCAGGTTAAAGCCGTAGGCCTTGAACATGAACAGCGGGATCCAGGCGTTGAAGGTGCCCCACGCCGGCTCCGCGAGAAAGCGCGGCAACGCGATGCCCCAGAACTGGCGATTGCGCACGATCTGCCAGGCGGACATCTTTTTGGCGTTAGAGGTCTGGTGCTGCGCTTCCTGGCCTTCGAGGATGTAACGGCGTTCTTCCTGGCTCAGTTTCTTCTGATCTTTCGGGTGTTTGTAGAACAGCAGCCAGCAGATGGCCCAGATCAGGCTCAGCACGCCGGTGATGATGAACGCCATCTCCCAGCTGTGCGCGACGATGGCCCATACCACCAGCGGCGGGGCGATCATGCCGCCGATCGACGAGCCCACGTTGAAATAGCCGACGGCGATCGAACGCTCTTTGGCCGGAAACCATTCGCTGCTGGCCTTCAGCCCGGCGGGGATCATTGCCGCTTCGGCCATGCCGACCGCGCCGCGCGCCAACGCCAGCCCACCCCAACTGTTGGCCAGCGCGGTGCCCATGCAGAACAGCGCCCACAGAATGGCGAACATGGCGTAGCCGACCTTGGTGCCCAGCACGTCCAACACATAGCCCGCCACCGGCTGCATCACGGTGTAGCAGGCGGAATAGGCGGCGACGATATAGGAATACTGCTGGGTGGTGATGTGCAGCGTATCTTCCAGCGTCGGCGCCGCCACGGCAATGGCGTTGCGGGTCAGGTAACCCAGCACGGTGCCGATGGTCACCAGTCCGATCATGTACCAGCGTAACCCTTTAATTTTACGCATCCGAAGTGTCTCCCCGTTTGAAGGTGTGGCCGTCGATGCGGCTGGCGAGACAATAACCTGTCATACAGGTTTAAAAGTTGAGTGATATCACAAAAGGAATTATTCGCCTGAGCAATACTGTGGTCGGTGAAATAGGGCATTTTTGCCGGTAAATTGAGCGAAAAAGGGCGTAGAGAGAGGATGAACGGCAGACCTCGGGAAAAATCTGCTGGACGTTAGTGAAAATTGGTGTGATAACTTTTGTGATTCGAACCCCGTGCCGCACGGCAAGTAAGGAGCCCGAGATGGCGACGTTTTTGAGCGAAGATTTCCTGCTGGACAGCGAATTTGCCCGGCGCTTGTATCACGACTACGCGGCGCAGCAGCCGATTTTTGATTATCACTGTCATTTGCCGCCGCAGCAGATCGCGGAGAATACCCGCTTCAGCAACCTGTACGATATCTGGCTGCGGGGCGATCACTACAAATGGCGGGCGATGCGCACCAACGGTGTGGCGGAGCGGTTGTGCACCGGCGATGCGGGCGATCGCGAGAAATTCGACGCCTGGGCCGCCACGGTGCCGCACACCATCGGCAACCCGCTCTATCACTGGACGCATCTGGAGCTGCGCCGGCCGTTCGGCATCACGGATACGCTGTTGTCGCCGGCCACGGCGGATGAAATCTGGCAGCGCGGCAATGCGCTGCTGGCGCAGGATGAGTTTCGCGCACGTGGCATCATGCAGCAGATGAATGTGAAAATGGTCGGCACCACCGACGATCCGATCGACGATCTGCGCCATCATCGGGCGATCGCCGACGATCATAGCTTCGATATCAAGGTGCTGCCGAGCTGGCGGCCGGACAAAGCTTTCACCATCGATGCGCCCGGCTTCAACGACTATCTGCGGCAGCTGGAGGCGGCGGCGGACACCGCCATCGGCCGCTTCAGCGCGCTGTGCGACGCCCTGTACAAGCGCATGGATCACTTCGCCACTCACGGTTGCAAAGTGGCCGATCATGCGCTGGACGTGGTGGTGTTCGGCGAGGCCGATGAAGCGGCGCTGGATGCGATCCTGCTGCGCCGCCTGAACGGCGAGCTGCCGACGCCGGAACAGAGCGCCCAGTTCAAAAGCGCTGTGCTGCTGTTTTTGGCTGGCGAATACCGGCGCCGAGGCTGGGTGCAGCAGTATCACATTGGCGCGCTGCGCAATAACAACAGCCGCATGTTGGCCGCCGTCGGGCCGGATATCGGCTTCGACTCGATCAACGACCGGCCGCTGGCGGAACCGCTGTCGCGGCTGCTGGATGCTCAGGCGCGGCAGGGCGGTCTGCCAAAAACCATTCTCTATTGCCTCAATCCGCGCGATAACGAAGTGATCGGCACCATGATCGGCAATTTTCAGGGGGAAGGCACGCCGGGCAAGATGCAGTTCGGCTCCGGTTGGTGGTTCAACGATCAGAAGGACGGCATGCAGCGCCAAATGACGCAGCTGGCCCAGCTCGGGTTGCTGAGCCGCTTCGTCGGCATGCTGACCGACAGTCGCAGCTTCCTGTCGTATACGCGGCATGAATACTTCCGCCGCATCCTTTGCCAGATGATCGGCCGTTGGGTGGCGGACGGCGAAGCGCCGGCGGATATCGCGCTGCTAGGCGAGATGGTGAAAAACATCTGCTTCGACAACGCCAAAAACTATTTCGCCATCGAACTGGCGTAGCCGTTATCCGGGACTGGTTTATGCAAAGTACGATAAAGATTCACGAGCAGGATAACGTGGCGGTGGCGCTGCGCGATCTGGCCGCCGGAGAAATGCTTGAGTTGGGCGGGGAGCGTATTCAGCTGGCGCAGCCGGTGGCGCGCGGGCACAAGTTTGCGCTCGGCCCGATCGCCGAGGGCGAAGACATCATCAAATACGGCCAGCCGATCGGCCATGCGCTCGCGGCCATTGCGCCTGGGGAGCACATTCATTCGCAAAACGTCAAAACCAACCTGAGCGATCTGGACAGCTACCGTTACCAGCCGCAGTTCCCAACGTTGCCGCCGCAGGCGGCGGATCGCGAGGTGCAGCTGTACCGCCGGGCCGGCGGCGACGTGGGGATCCGCAACGAGCTGTGGATCGTGCCGACCGTCGGCTGCGTCAACGGCATCGCCCGTCAGATCCAACAGCGCTTTTTGCAGCAAACGCAGGCGGAGGGGATCGACGGCGTGCATCTGTTCAGCCATCCGTTCGGCTGCTCGCAGCTGGGGCAGGATCATGCCAACACCCGCATCATGCTGCAGAACATGGCGCGCCATCCCAATGCCGGCGCGGTGCTGGTGATCGGGTTGGGGTGCGAGAACAATCAGGTAGATGCTTTTCGCGCCACGCTGGGGATGGCGGACGAGCGGCGGCTGCGCTTTATGGTGTGCCAACAACAGGACGACGAGGTGGAAGCCGGGCTGGCGCTGTTGCACGAGCTGTACCGGGAGATGCGCCACGATCGCCGCGAGCCGGGCCGCCTGAGCGAGTTGAAGTTCGGCCTGGAGTGCGGCGGTTCGGACGGATTGTCGGGTATCACCGCCAACCCGCTGCTGGGGCGCTTTTCCGACTATGTGATAGCCAACGGCGGCACCACGGTGCTGACCGAAGTGCCGGAGATGTTCGGTGCCGAGCGCATTCTGATGAGCCGCTGCCGCGATGGGGAGACCTTCGAAAAAACCGTCGACATGATCAACGATTTCAAACGCTATTTCATCGCCCATCAACAGCCAATTTATGAGAATCCGTCGCCGGGCAACAAGGCCGGCGGCATCACTACGCTGGAGGAGAAATCGCTCGGCTGCACCCAAAAAGCGGGGCTAAGCCAGGTGGTAGACGTGCTGAAATACGGCGAGCGGCTGCGTGTGCCGGGGCTGAATCTGCTCAGCGCGCCGGGCAACGATGCGGTGGCGACCAGCGCGCTGGCCGGCGCCGGCTGCCATATGGTGCTGTTCAGCACCGGGCGCGGCACGCCGTACGGCGGCTTTGTGCCGACGGTGAAGCTGGCCACCAACAGCGAGCTGGCGGCGAAGAAACCGCACTGGATCGATTTCGACGCCGGCAGCCTGGTTCACGGCGTGGCGATGGAGACGCTGCTCAGCCGCTTCATCGATCTGATTGTCGAGATCGCCAACGGCCGCCCGGCGCGCAATGAAGCCAACGATTTCCGCGAGCTGGCGATCTTTAAAAGCGGGGTGACGCTCTAAAGCTGACAAAAAAGGCGCTCGAGGGAGCGCCTTTTTATGAAGCAACTTGCGCTTAACGCACCTTCAGCGGGTCTTCGTTCGCCAGCCGTTGATCTTCCGCCTGGCAGGCGGCGGCGGTGAACAGCACGTCGGTGGAGGAGTTGAGGGCGGTTTCCGCCGAATCCTGCAGCACGCCGATAATAAAGCCGACCGCCACCACCTGCATCGCCACGTCGTTCGGAATGCCGAACATGTTGCACGCCAGCGGGATCAGCAACAGCGAGCCGCCGGCCACGCCGGAGGCGCCACAGGCGCACAGGGCGGCCACCACGCTCAGCAGCAGAGCGGTCGGGACGTCCACCGCGATGCCCAGCGTGTTCACCGCCGCCAGCGTCAGCACGGTGATGGTGATCGCCGCGCCGGCCATGTTGATGGTGGCGCCCAGCGGGATGGAAACCGAGTAGGTGTCCTCATTCAGGTTCAGCTTCTTGCACAGCTCCATGTTCACCGGAATGTTGGCGGCTGAGCTGCGGGTGAAGAAGGCGGTCACGCCGCTCTCGCGCAGGCAGGCGAACACCAGCGGATACGGATTGCGGCGGATTTTCCAGTAAACGATCAGCGGGTTGAGTACCAGCGCCACCAGCAACATGCAGCCGAGCAGCACCATCAGCAACTGGGCGTAGCCCCACAGCACACCGAAGCCGGTTTCCGCCAGCGTGGAAGCCACCAGGCCGAAGATGCCAAGCGGCGCACAGCGGATCACCGCTCGCACCACCAGCGTAACCGCATGGGACATGTCGTTGATCAGCCCTTTAGTGGTTTCGGAAGCGTGGCGCAGCGCCAGCCCCAGCCCGACGGCCCACGCCAGAATGCCGATGTAGTTGGCGTTAATCAGCGCATGGAACGGGTTGGCCACCACGCTCATCAACAGGCCCTTCATCACGTCCACGATGCCGCCTGGCGGGGTGATGTCGGTTGCGCCGGTGGTCAGCGCCAGCGTGGAAGGGAAGATAAAGCTGACGACGACCGCCACCAGCGCCGCAGCGAAGGTGCCCAGCAGATAGAGGAACAGGATGGGGCGAATGTTGGTTTTCTGCCCCTGTTTATGGTTGGCGATCGAGGCCATCACCAGTATCAGCACCAGCAGTGGCGCTACCGCTTTCAGCGCGCCGACGAACAGGGTGCCGAGCAGGCCGACCGCCGCTGCCGCCGCCGGTGAAACCAGCGCCACCAGAATGCCGGCCACCAGGCCGACCATGATTTGTTTGACCAGGCTGCCCTGCGTGATCTTTTGTAGTAGTTTTTGCATAGTGCTTTCTTCCTGATGTTATCTGGCCGCCGCGGCGGGAACGACGCCGGGCAGCTTTATATGATTCTGTAACTAAGTGTGTTTGCCGAATCAGTATTCAGCAATCGAATGATGTTGGAAAGAGGCGAGGGTGAAATTCTGAGCGCGGATCAACACTTGATAACATACTGGTTACATTTGTGTGATCGTAATAACGTTTGGCGTTTTGGGGGAATTGCCAAACAATCGCGGGGCGACTAGCGCCCCGGATAACAGATTATGGTTATTTCTTCGCCAGGCGATCGTTGCGGCGATTGACCCAGGCGTTGATCAGCAAGGTGAGCGTCAGGATGCCCGCCACCACGCCGAGCGAGATGCCGATCGGGATGTGGAAGAAGTCGATTATCAGCATCTTGATACCGATAAACACCAGGATCACCGACAGGCCGTATTTCAGCATCGAGAAACGTTCCGCCACGTTGGCCAGCAGGAAGTACATGGCGCGCAGGCCCATGATGGCGAACAGGTTAGAGGTCAGCACGATGAACGGGTCAGTGGTCACGGCGAAAATCGCCGGGATGCTGTCCACCGCGAAAATCACGTCGCTCAGTTCCACCAGGATCAGCACCAGCACCAGCGGGGTGGCGAACAGGATGCCGTTGCGGCGCACGAAGAAACGCTCGCCTTCCAGGCTGTCGGTCATGCGCAGGCGGCTGCGCAGCCATTTCACCAGCGGCTTGTCGCCGATCGCCGAATCATCTTCCTTCGCCAGCGCCATCTTGATACCGGTGAACAGCAGGAAAGCGCCGAACAGATACAGCAGCCACTGGAACTGGCTGACCAGCCAGCTGCCGGCGAAGATCATGATGGTGCGTAGCACGATCGCCCCCAGCACGCCGTAGATCAGCACCCGCCGTTGCAGGTTGGCCGGCACGGCGAAGTAGCTGAACAGCATCAGCCAGACGAACACGTTATCCACCGCCAGCGCTTTTTCGATCAGGTAGCCGGTCAGGAAGGCCAGCGCCTGGGTATCGGCGACGGCGCGCCCGGCGGTTTCATTCAGGTAGTACCAGAAACCGAAATTGAACAGCAGAGAGAGGCTGACCCACACCAGCGACCAGCTGGCGGCCTGCTTCAGGGTCATGGTGTGCGCGCCTTTACGGCCCTGCAACAGGAGATCGATTGCGAGCATCACGACTATGACGGCGGCGAAGCTGCCCCATAACCACGGTGTGCCAACGGAATTCATCATCAGAGGTATCCTTCAAAAACAAAAACGGCCAACGTCGGAAGACGCCAGCCGCTCTGTGAACGCTGCAAGCAAACCTCGCCTTCCGGCAAGGTCTCACTTACAACGTTGATGAAGGTGATTACACCTTTGACATCAGGTTGCCCGGTAACCGGATGCTTGCGCATCGTAATGACGATTGACCGGCAATGAAGTTACTCCCCTTTGCAGAGCAGAAAGTAATGCAAAATGTGTCGGCGGTCAACGTGAATCGCGTTAGCCGGCCATCGCTTTTTGCGCGCCGAGGCTGACGACGAATCCCTGCAGCAGCAGGCGGCTGAACGGCGTGTCGCTAACCTGTTGTTGTTGCTGCTGATAGCGGTCCTGCTGCTCGGGATGCAGCTCGCCGAGCCACTGCAGATACTGGCTCATCACCGCGCCGTTGAATTCCGGGTGGAACTGGGTGGTCAGGGCATGATCGCCATAGCGCAGGATCTGGTGCGCATCCTGCTGCGAACGCGCCAGCGTCTGCGCGCCGGCGGGCGGCGTCAGCACGCTCTGCGAGTGGATCAGGTTGGCTTTGAAGCGCGGCGGCAGCAGGGTGAGCCGCCGGTCTTCGGCCGCGGCGGGCAGCAGTTCGATCTCAAGCGTGCCGACCTCCATGCCCTGCGGGTGGTAACCCACTTCGCCGCCGAGCGCGTAGGCCAACAGCTGGTGGCCGTAGCAGACGCCGAACAGCGGCAGTTTGATCGCCATTGCCTGGCGCAGCCATTCGGCGGCCTCCTCGCTCCACGGCAGCCGTTCGGTCACCATCGCCGGCGAGCCGGTGATGACCACGCCGCAATAGGCGGCCGGCGGCAACGGCCGCTCGCCGGCGGGCAGATGCACGATGTGCGCGCGTTCGGCGTCGATGTTGCCCTGTTGCAGAAACATGCCTTCAAAGTTGGCCAATTCCTGACGAATGGCCTGCGGCGCGTCGCCGGTTTGCATCACGAGCAGCGGTTTCATCTCATTCTCCGTCGGCGGGGAAAACGACGCCGGTCTGGCGGCGGATGTCGGTCAGCAGGCGGGCGACGATCAGCGAATTCTCCAGCCCTGGATGTTCCACCTGACGCTTCTCAACCAACTCGGCGAAGGCCAGCGCCTCATACAACATGGTGTTGATGTGCTGCGGCTGGCTCAGATCCTGGCGGTTGCCGCCGCGCGGCGTCAGCGCCACGCCCTGGCACTCGGAAATCTTGTCGATAATCAGCGTGCCTTCCTCCCCCTGGATCTCGCTGGGGATCGCCGAGTCGCTGACCTTGGAATGGGAAAGCGTGACGTCGAAATCGCCGTAGTTCAGGCAGACGGTGCCGTGGGCGTCCACGCCGGTATCGAGCAGCGTGGCGCTGGCGAGCACCGACTGCGGCGCGCCGAACAGCGCCACCGCGCTGGCCAGGCAGTAGTAGCCGATGTCCATGATGGAGCCGTTGGAGAACTGTGGATTAAAGGTGTTGGGGTTCTCGCCGGCCAGGTAGCGCGGGTAGCGCGAAGAGTATTGGCAGTAGTTGATGAAGGCTTTGCGCAGCCGGCCGATTTTCGGCAATGCCTGTTGCAGCGCCAGAAAATTCGGCAGATAGGCGCTTTTGAACGCCTCGAACAGCACCACCTGATTTTCCCGCGCGCAGGCTACCAGCTGTTCCGCTTCGCGCTGGTTGGAGGCCAGCGGTTTTTCGCAGATCACGTGCTTTTTATGGCGCAGGAACAGCAGCGATTGCGGGCAGTGCAGGGAATTGGGGCTGGCGATATACACCGCGTCTATGGCGTCGGACTGGGCCATCGCCTCGAGAGAGTCGAAAAACTGCGTGACCTGATAGTTGGCGCCAAACGCCTGCGCCTGTTCCAGCGAGCGTGAATACACGGCGCTCAACTTGAGTTTGCCGCTTTCATGGGCGGCATCGATAAAACGTTCCGTAATCCAGTTGGTGCCGACGACGGCAAAGCGAATCATGGCGAGCTCCGGTCCAGGCTTAAAACCGCAGATTATCACGCCCTCACGCGCTATGCATACAGCTCGCCGAACAGCGAAAGGTGCGTCAGATACAGCCGGGTATCGAATTCCAACTGGTGGTAATCCGGCTCCATATGGCAGCACAGACTGTAGAATGCCTTGTTGTGATCTTTCTCTTTCAGGTGCGCCAGCTCATGCACCACGATCATGCGCAGGAACGGTTCGGGCGCGACCTTGAACACCGTCGCCACGCGGATTTCCGCCTTGGCCTTCAGCTTGCCGCCCTGCACGCGCGAGATAGCGGTATGCAGGCCGAGCGCGTGCTTCATGACGTGGATCTTGCTGTCGTAGGCCACCTTGCTCAGCGGCTGGGCGTTGCGCAGATACTGGTTTTTCAGATCGACGGTAAACTGATACAGCGATTTGTCGGTCGTGCAGTCGTGCACCTGTGGATAGCGCTGCAGCAGCACGTCCCCCAGCCGATTCTGATGGATCAGTTGCTGCACCTGGCTTTGCAGATGCGTTGGGTAGCCTTGCAGGTAGGTCAATTCAGACATTCTTGTTCCGTATCAACGGCCATTCAGCCGGTCATTCTATGCTGTTTTTTCGCTCAAATCCTGACATACGCAATTTATCCGAAAAAACATTTTACTGACGGGCGTTTTTAGGGGATAAACAGCCCAAATTTTATCAGTCAGGAGGGGCAATGAGCCAACTCGATCTGGGAACACAGCAACTTGAGCTGGAGCGTTATCCCCAACAGGAAGAATCCACCCAGCTGCAGGCGTGGGAAGCGGCGGACGAATATCTGCTGCAACAGCTTGAAAACGTAGATATCGGCGGCCGCCCGGTGCTGATTTTCAACGATAACTTCGGCACCCTGGCCTGTGCGCTGCACGCGCATCGCCCTTACAGCGTCAGCGACTCGTACATGAGCCAGCTGGCGACGCGTCACAACCTGAAACTCAACGGATTGGATCCTGAGCAGGTCACGCTGTTGGACAGCCTGGCCGAGCTGCCGGCAGCGCCGGCGGTGGTGCTGATTCGCGTGCCGAAAGCGCTGGCGTTGCTGGAACAGCAGCTGCGCGCGCTGCGCCACGTCGTGACCGAAGACACGCTGATCGTCGCCGGCGCCAAGGCGCGCGACGTGCATACCTCGACGATGCAGCTGTTTGAAAAGGTGCTGGGCCCGACGCGCACCAGCCTGGCGTGGAAGAAGGCGCGCCTGATCTTCTGTCAGGCGGCGGACATCGTCCCGCCGGCGGCAGCGGAAACCACCAACTGGACGCTGGACGGCACCGATTGGCTGATCCACAACCACGCCAACGTCTTCTCGCGTGGCAGCCTGGATATCGGCGCGCGCCTGTTCCTGGATCATCTGCCGCGTGGCCTGAACGGCCATATCATCGATCTGGGCTGCGGCAACGGCGTGATTGGCCTGGCGGCGCTGGCGCAAAACCCGGAAGCGCAGATGACCTTCGTCGATGAATCTTACATGGCGGTGGCTTCCAGCGAGCTGAACGTGGAGCACAACCTGCCGCAAGAGCTGGATCGCTGTCAGTTTGAGGTGAACAACGCGCTGGCGGGCATCGAGCGCGAAAGCGTGCAGGCGGTGCTGTGTAACCCGCCGTTCCACCAGCAGCACGCCATTACCGATCACACCGCCTGGCAGATGTTCTGCGACGCCAAGCGCTGCCTGCAGGTGGGCGGCGAATTGCGCATCGTCGGCAACCGTCACCTCGACTATCACCAGAAGCTCAAGCGTCTGTTCGGCAACTGCACGCTGGTGGCCTCGAACAAGAAGTTCGTGATCCTGAAAGCGGTGAAATCCGGCGCGCGTCGCTGAGTGAATAACAAGGGGCGCCGGGCGCCCTTTTTTTTTACAGCGCCATCGCCAGCCGCGTGCCCTGATCGATCGCACGGCGGGCGTCCAGCTCGGCAGCCACGTCGGCGCCGCCGATCAGGTGCACGATTTTCCCCATCGCCAGCAGCGGCTGCTGCAGCTCGCGGCGCGGTTCCTGCCCGGCGCAGACGATCACCGTGTCCACCGGCAGGCAACTTTCCTGCTCGGCGCGGGTGATGTGCAGCCCTTCATCGTCGATCAGCCGATAGCTGACGCTATTGAGCATCTTCACGCCGCGCATCGCCAGGCTGGCGCGGTGGATCCAACCGGTGGTTTTCCCCAGGCCTTCGCCTACCTTGCTGGTTTTACGTTGCAACAGGTAGATCTGCCGCGCGGCGCGTGGCGCCTGAGGGCCTTGCGCTGCAAGCCCGCCGCGTTGCTCAAGGCGACCATCGATGCCCCATTCGCGGTTGAATTCCGTCTGATCCAGGCTGCTGGACATGCCGTGCTGGCTAAGGTACTCGGCGGTGTCGAAGCCGATGCCGCCGGCGCCGATGATCGCCACCCGCTGGCCGACCGGTTTTTTATCGCGCAGCACGTCCAGATAGCTCAGCACCTTGGCGTGCCCGATGCCGGGGATGTCCGGGGTGCGCGGCACGATGCCGCAGGCGAGGATCACTTCGTCGAATTCGCTTAAATCCGCCGCCTCGACCTTGACGCCCAACCTGACCGTCACTTCGCGCAGCGCCAGCTGGCGGCGGAAGTAACGCAGGGTTTCATGGAATTCTTCCTTGCCGGGGATTTGTTTGGCGATGTTGAACTGGCCGCCGATCTGTTCGGCGGCGTCGAACAGCGTCACCTGATGGCCACGGCTGGCGGCGGTGGTGGCAAACGCCAGCCCGGCGGGGCCGGCGCCGATCACCGCCAGCTTTTTCGGTTTCTCCGCCATCGTCAGCGGCATTTCGGTTTCGCGGCAGGCGCGCGGGTTGACCAGGCAGGAGGTCAGCTTGCCTTCAAATATCTGGTCGAGGCAGGCCTGGTTGCAGCCGATGCAGGTATTGATCTCGTCGGCGCGCCCCTCGGCGGCTTTCTGCACAAAGGCGGCGTCGGCGAGGAACGGGCGCGCCATCGACACCATGTCGGCGCAGCCGTCCGCCAGCACCTGCTCGGCCACCGCCGGATCGTTGATGCGGTTGGTGGTGATCAGCGGGATGCTGACCTTGCCCATCAGCTTGCGGGTTACCCAGCTGAATCCGGCGCGCGGCACCATGGTGGCGATGGTCGGGATGCGCGCTTCGTGCCAGCCGATGCCGGTATTGATGATCGTGGCGCCCGCCTGTTCGACCGCCAGCGCCAGCTGTTCGATCTCCTGCCAGCTGGAGCCGTCCTCCACCAGATCGAGCATCGACAGCCGGTAGATCAGAATGAATGCCGGGCCCACGGCCTGGCGCACCGCCCTGACGGTCTCGACGGCGAACCGCATGCGGTTGGTGAAGCTGCCGCCCCATTGGTCGTCGCGCTGATTGGTACGCGTCGTCAAGAATTGGTTGATCAGGTAGCCTTCGGATCCCATCACCTCAACGCCGTCATAGCCGGCCTGCTGCGCCAGCGCCGCGCAGCGGGCAAAGTCGGCGATAGTCTGCTCGATCTCCGCTGCGCTGAGCGCGCTCGGCGTAAACGGGTTGATTGGCGCCTGCAGCGCGGAAGGGGCCACCAGCTTGGGTTGATAGCTGTAGCGGCCGGTGTGCAGGATCTGCAGCGCAATTTTGCCGCCCGCCCGGTGGACGGCCTCGGTTACCGGGCGGTGGTGAGGCAATTGCGCCTCGCTGTTGAGGATCGAACCGCCGCGAAACACCACGCCCTGTTCGTTCGGGGCAATGCCGCCGGTGACGATCAGCGCCACGCCGGCGGCGGCGCGCTCGGCATAGAACGCGGCCAGGCGCTGCGGGCCGTCGGGCAGCTCTTCCAGGCCGGTATGCATCGATCCCATCAGCACCCGGTTTTTCAGGGTGGTGAAGCCGAGATCCAGCGGCGCCAGCAGGTGAGGGTAATTGCTCATTGCACTCTCCATCGTTCATCCCCCGCCTCTTTCAACCTGCAGCGTTGTTGCCTGCGTTCGCTCGCCCCAGTCACTTACTTGAGTAAGCTCCTGGGAACGCCCGAACTTGCCGCCTAGCTGCAGGTTGAAAGCGATTGGGGATGAGCATCTGTTATTATTATGTGAACACAAGTGGTCGGATGAGATAAATCTAGCCGTTGTCATGCCGCTTGGGAATCTGCGTTGCGCCGAATGTGATAGACGTCATGAATCTCAGACTCTGTTTGCATAACGAACAAAAGATCGGTTAACCTTTGCGCGTTGTAAATTCCTTCTCTCTGCGGAGCCACTACCGAAAATGAACACCCACACCTGTTGATATCTGGTCCCACGCTGTGCGCTCTTGCGCCCTGTGGGGATGTTTTGATCTCATTCAGGAGTGCTTATGGCTCATTTTGCGCAGTCCCCTTATTTCGTTTTACATCAACTGACCTGCCAATTTGCTGACGGCGAAACGCTGTTCGGCCCGCTGGATCTCGCTTTCGATCGGCAGCGCTGTGGCCTGGTGGGGCGCAACGGCGTCGGCAAAACCCAGCTGCTGCGCCTGATCGCCGGGTTGGATCGGCCGGGTAACGGTCACGTCGAATCCCATGCCGCATTGGCTTACGTTGCGCAGCAGCCGGAGATCGCCGCGGACACCACGCTGGCCCAGCTGTTGGGCTATGGCGAGGTGTTTGCCGCGCTGGCGCGTCTCGAGCAGGGGCAGCCGCTGGCGGACGATATCGATCGTCTGGAAGGGCGCTGGGATCTCAACGATCGTCTGCAAAACGCCTTTGTCGCCGCCGGGCTGCCGGCCTTCGATCCGTTGCGATCCGCAAGCTCTCTGAGCGGCGGCGAGCGGATGCGCGCGGCGCTGTGCGGGGCGTTGCTGGGCGAAGCGGATTTTCTGCTGCTGGACGAACCGACCAACCACCTCGACAGCGTCGGGCGTGCCTGGCTGTATCAGCAGCTGGATCAGTGGCGGGGCGGGCTGCTGATCGCCAGCCATGACCGGCAGCTGCTGGCGCGCATGGAGCGCATTGTCGAACTGACACCCGGTGCGCTGCGCAGCTACGGCGGCAACTACGATGACTACCGGCGCCAGCGCGACACGGAACAGCAGGCGGCGCGCGCCGATCTGGAGCATGCGCGCGAGGAGCGTCGCCGCACCCGCGCCCGCCAGCAAAAAGAGCACGACATGAGCCAGCGGCGCTCGGCGCAAACGCTGCGCGTCGTCGATACGCTGAATATCGCCTCTTTTGAGCGGGTGGCCTACAAGTCGGCGGCGAAGGAGAGCCTCGGTACGCTGCGCAAACAGCATCAGGATCAGCGCGACAGCCTCGATGCGGCGGTGCGCGAAGCCTATCAGCGGGTGGAAGAGGAGCAGCCGGTGTTGCTGGCGCTGCCGGGCAGCGAAGTGAGCGCGAACAAGCAGGTGCTGGTGCTCGAGCAGCTGCAGCTGCCGTTCGTCAGCGCGCCGCCGCTCGATCTGCGTATCGACGGCCCGATGCGCGTGGCGTTGACCGGCCCCAACGGCTGTGGCAAGTCCACCTTACTGAAGACCGTTCTCGGTCAGCTGACGGCGCTTTCCGGCCATTGTCATTGCCCGCTGTCGACGGCCTACCTCGATCAAACCCTGTCGCAGCTCGACCCGAATCTGTCGGTGATGGAGCATCTGGGGCTGCAGGATTCACCGTTGGCGGAAGGCGCGTTGCGCACCCGGTTGGCGCAGTTGCAGCTTGGCGCGGATCGCATCGCGCTGCCGCTGGGCTCGCTGAGCGGCGGCGAACGGCTCAAGGCGGCGTTGGCCTGCGCGCTGTGGCGGCGACAACCGGCGCAGCTGCTGTTGCTCGACGAGCCGACCAACCACCTGGATCTGGCGTCGTCGCTGGCGATCGAAACTGCGCTGGCGGATTTCCCCGGCGCGATGCTGGTGGTGTCGCACGACGAAGACTTCCTGCAGGCGCTGCGGCCGACACACCGTCTGCAGCGACAGATGGACGGCTGGCGGCTTCAGGCCTGGTAACGCGCGAAGGCGGCCCTAGGGGGCCGCCTTTTTCACCTCGGGCGTGTTGATGCACGCCAGCAGCTGGGTGAAGGCCGCGGCCATCTGCTCTTCCGGTACGCAGGCAAATCCCATCAGCAGGCCGCGCCGGCGGTTGGGCAGCATGTAGTAGCGCGACAGCGGCCGCACCAGCACCCCCTGCGCGCCGGCGGCGGCGGCGATCGCCACGTCGTCGGCCTCGTCCGGCAGGTTGAGGATCAGGTGCAATCCGGCGTTGCTGTTGAATTCGCTGAGCGCCTGTTTGCCGAGATGCTGTTCGATCAATCCGGTCAGGAAGGCGCGCCGCCGGGCGTACAGCAACCGCATGCGGCGGATATGCGCGGTGTAGTGCCCCTCTTGAATAAACTCCGCCAGCGCGCTCTGGATCAGCAGGTGCCCGCCGCGGTACAGCTCGGCGTGGGCGGTTTTCAACGCTTGCACCAGCGGCGGCGGCAACACCACATAGCCGAGGCGCAGCGCCGGGTAAAGCGTCTTGCTGAAGGTGCCGATGTAAATCACCGGCGCGTCGGCCTCCAGCCCTTGCAGCGCCGGGATCGGTTGGCCGGAAAAGCGGAATTCGCTGTCGTAGTCGTCCTCGACGATCCAACCGCCGGCGTTGCGCGTCAGCGCCAGCAGCCGTTGGCGGCGCGCCAGGCTCATCACCGAGCCGAGCGGATACTGGTGCGACGGGGTGACGAAAATCAGGCGGGGTGGCGTCGTTGGCTGCTCCGGCGGCACCAGCCCGGCCTCGTCCACCGCCAGCGGGCAGATGTTCAACGCATTGATGCGCAGGATATTGCGGATCCCCCAATAGCCCGGTTCTTCGATCCAGGCGTCATCCCCCGGATTGCACAACATGCGCGTCACCAGATCGATCGCCTGATGGATGCCTTCAGTGATCAGGATCTGTTCCGGCGAGCAGCGCACCGAGCGCGCCACCCGTAAATACTCCACCAACGCATGCTGCAGCTCCGGGCTGCCGCCCTGATTGCTGTAGGTCAGCCGCTGCGGCGCCGGGCGGCGGCTGAGGCGCGCCTGGATCTTGCTGAACAGCTGATGGGGAAAGGCGTTGACGTCGGGGACGCCGGGAATGAATGCCCCCCACTGTTTGGGGCTGGCGCTGGCGTGGTGCAGCAGCGTGGCGCCGCGCTCCGACAGTTCGACGCGCCGCGGTTGCCCGCTGCCGTCCGCCGGAGCGCCGCCGGTGGAGAGGCAGCTGTCCGGCACCGTGTCGGCGACGAAGGTGCCGCTGCCGGCGCGCGCCGACACGTAGCCTTCCGCCAGCAGTTGTTCATAAACGGTTAATACGGTGTTGCGGGACAGGCTGAGCTCCTGCGCCAGATCGCGCGAGGCGGGCAGGCGGCTGGAGGGCGGCAGGCTGCCGTCGAGAATGCTGGTGCGGATCGCGTTGTAAAGCCGCTTGTGCAGCTTGTCATCGGGCTGTTCGCCGAGGCGCTGCAGCAACAGATCACCACTCAATGAGCGCAATTGGATCCCTCAATTATTCGTAACTGGCACTCGATTATAGGGCCACATCCTGTGTAAATAAACGGCATTGTTTCACGAATGTGAACGAAACGTGTAACTGGCACCGACCGGAGAGAACAGCATGAAAAACGCAGAATTGAACCAACGCCGTCAGGACGCCACCCCGCGCGGAGTGGGCGTGATGTGTGGTTTTTACGCCGAGCGCGCAGAGAACGCCACGCTGTGGGATGTGGAAGGCAAAGAAGTGATCGACTTCGCTTCGGGGATCGCCGTGCTGAACACCGGGCATCGCCACCCGAAAGTGATCGCCGCAATTGAAAAGCAGCTGCAGGCCTTCACCCACACCGCCTATCAGATCGTTCCTTACGAAAGCTATGTCTCGTTGGCGGAGCGCATCAACCAGCGCGCGCCGATCGCCGGTCCGTGTAAAACCGCCTTCTTCACCACCGGCGCGGAAGCGGTGGAAAACGCGGTGAAGATCGCCCGCGCTTACACCGGCCGTCCGGGCTTGATCACCTTCGGCGGTGGTTTCCACGGCCGTACCTATATGACCATGGCGCTGACCGGCAAAGTGGCGCCTTACAAACTGGGCTTTGGCCCATTCCCCGGCTCGGTGTTTCACGGCCAGTATCCGAATGCGCTGTACGGCGTGACCACCGAAGACGCGATGAACAGCCTGGATCGCCTGTTTAAAGCGGATATCGATCCCAAGCAGGTGGCGGCCATTGTGCTGGAGCCGGTGCAGGGCGAAGGCGGCTTCAACGTGGCGCCGGCCGAATTCATGCAGGCGCTGCGTGCGCTGTGCGACCAGCATGGCATTCTGCTGATCGCCGACGAAGTGCAGACCGGCTTCGCCCGTACCGGCAAGCTGTTCGCCATGGAGCACTACAGCGTTAAGCCCGATTTGATCACCATGGCGAAAAGCCTGGCGGGCGGCATGCCGCTGTCGGCGGTGGCGGGCCGCGCCGAGGTGATGGATGCGCCGGCGCCGGGCGGGCTGGGCGGTACCTACGCCGGTAACCCGCTGGCGGTGGCCGCCGCGCACGCGGTGCTGGACGTGATCGACGAAGAGCAGCTGTGCCAGCGCGCTCAGCGCTTGGGGCAGCACCTGGTGGAAGTGCTCCAGCAGGCGCGCAAAACCAGCCCGGCGATCGCCGATGTGCGCGCGCAGGGATCGATGGTGGCGGTGGAGTTCAACGATCCGTCTACCGGCAAGCCTTCGGCGGAGATCACCCGTCAGGTGCAGCAGAAGGCGATGGCGGAAGGGCTGCTGCTGCTGAGCTGCGGCGTGAACGGCAACGTGATCCGCTTCCTGTACCCGCTGACCATCCCGGACGATCAGTTCACCAAGGCGATGGGCATCCTGTCCCGCGCGCTGGCTCACTAAGGAGCGAACGGCATGAAATTGAATAATCCCGAGCTGCTGCGCAGCCAGTGTCTGATCAACGGCGAATGGTGCGATGCCCTGAGCGGCAAGCGCGAAGCGGTGATCAACCCGGCGACCGGCGCCGAACTGGCCAGCATTCCGCTGGTCAGCGAAGAGGAAACCCAGCAGGCGATCGCGGCGGCGCAGCGGGCGCAAAACGAGTGGAAACAGCTGACCGCCAAGCAGCGTTCCGCGCTGCTGTTGGCCTGGGCCGACAAGGTGCTGGCCGCACAGGAAGATCTGGCGCAGCTGATGACCGCCGAGCAGGGCAAATCGCTGGCGGAAGCGCGCGGCGAAGTGGCGTACGCCGCGTCGTTCATCACCTGGTTCGCCGAAGAGGCCAAGCGGGTGGACGGCGCGGTATTGCAGGCGCCGCAGGCTTCGCAGCGTCTGGTGGTGGTGAAGCAGCCGATCGGCGTGTGCGCGGCCATCACACCGTGGAATTTCCCGGCGGCGATGATCACCCGCAAGGTGGCGCCGGCGCTGGCGGCCGGTTGCGCCATCATCGTCAAACCGGCCGAGCAAACGCCGCTGACCGCGCTGGCGCTGGCCAAGCTGGCGCAGGACGCCGGCATTCCCGCCGGCGTTTTGCAGGTGGTGACCGGCGAAGCGGCGCAGGTGGGCAAGGTGCTGTGCGACAGCCCGGTGGTGCGCAAGCTGAGCTTTACCGGCTCGACCGAGGTCGGCCGCATCCTGATGGCGCAGTGCGCACCGAGCATCAAGAAACTGTCGCTGGAGCTGGGCGGTAACGCGCCGGTCATCGTGTTCGACGACGCCAATCTGGACGCGGCGGTGGCGGGCATCATGGCCTCCAAGTTCCGCAACAGCGGCCAGACCTGCGTCTGCGCCAACCGCATCTACGTGCAGGACGGCATCTACGAGCGGCTGGCGGAGAAACTGGTGGCGGCGGTCGAGCAGTTGAAAGTCGGCGACGGCAGCCAGGAAGGCACCACCCAGGGGCCGCTGATCGACAGCGATGCGGTAGCGAAGGTGCAGAGCCATATCGACGACGCGCTGATCAAAGGGGCACAGATCGCCACCGGCGGCCAGCCGCACGCGCTCGGCGGCACTTTCTTCCAGCCGACGGTGGTGACCGGCGTAACGCAGAAGATGCGCTTCGCCAAAGAAGAGACCTTCGGGCCGGTGGCGCCGCTGTTTCGCTTCCATGATGAAGCGGAAGCCATCGCCATGGCCAACGACACCGAATTCGGCCTGGCCGCCTACCTGTTCACGCAGAACGCCGCACGCCAATGGCGTGTGCCGGAGGCGCTGGAGTACGGCATGGTCGGCATCAACACCGGGCTGATTTCCAACGAAGTGGCGCCGTTCGGCGGCGTGAAACAGTCAGGGCTCGGGCGTGAAGGATCGCGCTACGGGATAGAAGAATATCTGGAGCTGAAATACCTGTGTATCGATGTGAGCTGTTGAGCGTCAGGACGTTAACCCATCCCGGCGGCCAGCGTCGCCGGGTGATAAAGGATGATGCATGTCTGATAATATCTCTGTTTCTCCGGCGCTTGCCGCCGGGGTGCGAGCACCTGCACCCGCCAAATCGTTAAGTTTCCTCGAAGGGGTGGCGATGATCGTCGGCACCAACATCGGCGCCGGCGTACTCTCCATCGCCTACGCCTCCAGCAAGGCCGGTTTCCTGCCGCTGCTGTTTTGGCTGGTGCTGGTGGGGAGCCTGACCACCATCACCATGCTGTACGTTGCCGAATCTACGTTGCGCACCCGCGCGCATCTGCAGCTGAGCGGACTGGCGAAGCGCTACGTCGGCGGCCTGGGCGCCTGGCTGATGTTCGCTTCGGTGTGCGTCAACAGCGTTGGGGCGCTCACCGCCTATATGACCGGCAGCGGCAAGCTGCTGCAATCGCTGTTCGGTATCTCGCCGGCGCTGGGCAGCCTGCTGTTCTTCGTGCCCGCCGCCGGCGTGCTGTACCTGGGGTTGAAAGCGATCGGCCGCGGCGAGAAGTTCATCAGCATCGGCATGGTAGTGATGTTGACCGCGCTGGTGGCGGCGACGCTGCTGAAAGACACCACCCAGATGCGCAACCTGCTGGACGGCGACTGGCGCTATATGGTGCCGGTGTTCAACGTGGTGGTGTTCTGCTTCTCGGCGCAGTACATCGTGCCGGAAATGGCGCGCGGCTTCGCCGACAAGCCGGAGCAGTTGCCGAAGGCGATCATCGTCGGCATGGTGGTGACGTTCATTTTGCTGGCGGCGGTGCCGATGTCGGTGATCGCGCTCAGCGGGCTGGATGACATCTCCGACGTGGCCACCATTTCCTGGGGCCAGGCGCTGGGGCAGTGGGCGTTCTTCTCCGCCAACATCTTCGCGCTGTGTGCGATGCTGACCTCGTACTGGGGATTGGGCGGCAGCTTCCTGACCAATATTTTCGACAAGTTCCGGTTGGGCAACGACGAGCTGCCGCTGCGCCGCTTCGGCGTGCTGCTGTTGGTGGTGGTGCCGCCGTTCGCGCTGGCCTACAGCGGCCTGGTGTCGTTCGTCAACGCGCTCTACTTCGCCGGGGTGTTCAGCGGGGTGATCCTGTCGATCATGCCGATGCTGATCCTGCGCGGCGCGCGCAAGCATGGCGACCAGACCCCGCGCTGGCAGTGCAATTGGATCACGCACCCGTTGCTGCAGGTCAGCATTGTGTTGCTGTACCTGGCCAGCGCGGTGTACGCCATCGCTTCATTGTTAGGCTATCTGCCCTCTGGATGGTGATTTGCCTTCCCTCAAGCAGTGATGTTGTTTCTCGGCATTGAGAACGGCGGCGTCGTGGCCGCCGATTTTTTTCTCAGGCGCGCCGTTTTTCCGACAACGCCAGCCAGGCCTGCACCGACGGGCGCTGCCACTGCTTGTGCGCATAGTGGCGAACGCGCTCCGGCACCGGATCGCCGTGCATCACCAGCCGGTTGAGCATCAGCGCCAGATCGGTGTCGGCGATGCACCACTCCCTGAACAGATTATCCTGCCCGTGGCTCAGCAGCTTTTCCACGGCGGCGATCAGCTTGCGCGCGGCCTCTTGCGCGGCTTCGGACAGCGGCGGGAACTTGCCGTTGTTGAACACTACCTCGGTCGAACGCTCGGCGCGGATCGGCAGCAGATCGCTGCGCAGCCAGGCCTGGATCTCGCGCGCTTTGGCGCGCAGCTTCACGTCGCGCGGGTACACGGCGTGGGCCGGGTGGATGTCTTCCAGGTATTCGGCGATCGCCGAAGACTCTGAGAGCTGGAATTCGCCGATCGCCAGCGTCGGCACCCGGCGGGTGAGCGACAGCGCCGCGTAGGCCGCCTCTTTGTTCTCTTCCTTCGCCAGATCCACCGGCTTCACGGTGAACGGAATGCCTTTTTCCGTCAGCACGACAAAGGCGGACATGGCGTACGGGCTGAAAAATTCACTGTCGGTATAAAGCTCGGTGATCGGTTGAGACATCGGCGGTTCCTCGGGGTTAAAGGGGGAACATTCATCATTGTCGAGGGGAGGCTAAAAATCAATCTGTTAGCTAAAAGTTCTTGGGCGGCGCGGTTTACGGCGCCGTGAGTTCCTTCAGGATGATGTGATATATTTGTTGCCAACAAGTGAATTGAGCCGTATTGGGTAACATGAAGACGCAGTGGATAGAACGAGTGAAAGTGGGATGTGCGCGCCTGTGGCCGCACCCGCTGGCGGTGGGCAAGCGAGAGATGCTGATTTCCAGCGTCGGTGCCGGTTTGGGGCTGATGCTCGCCGGTTGGATCAGCCACTTTATTTTGGGTGAGGTGAACCTCTGGTTTATCGCGCCGATGGGCGCTTCGGCGGTGCTGCTGTTCGGCGTGCCCAACAGCCCGTTGGCGCAGCCCTGGTCGATCGTCGGCGGCAATGCGCTGGCGGCGACGGTGGGTGTCAGCGCTGGTCTGCTGATCCCCGATCCGGGCCTGGCTTGCGGCGCGGCGGCGGCGGTGGCCATCGGCCTGATGTTCAAGCTGCGTTGCTTGCATCCACCCGGCGGCGCGGTGGCGCTGACCGCCATCCTCGGCGGCCCCGGCATTCACCAGATGGGCTATGACTTCGTACTGTATCCGGTGCTGCTGAACTCGGTGCTGCTGGCGGCGCTGGCCATTCTGTTCAATAACCTGGCCGGGCGACGCTACCCGCATGCGCTGGCGCCGGCGGAGGCCAAACCGGCCAATCTGCCGATCGATGCCGTTTCCATCACCCGCGCCGATCTGCACGAGGCGCTGATGGAGGGGGATCTATTCGATATCGACGAGGACGATCTGCAGGAGATCCTGCTGCGCGCCGAGCAGTTGGCGCATCAGCGGCAAAGCAAGATCGCCTGATCAGCCCAGCATTTTACGGTAAAACACCACCCGCTCCGTTTCGGCAAAGCCCAGCGCCGCATGCAGGCGCTGGGAGTCCAGATTGGCGATGTCGGTATCCGACGCCAGCTCGCTGCACCCCTGTTGCTTGGCCCACTCCTGCACCTGCGCGATCAGACGCGCCGCCCAGCCCTGGCGGCGGGCGCGCTCGACGGTAAAAATCCCTTCCAAAAACGCCACCGGCGACGATTCGCAGCCGTTGACGTAATCGTAGCGCAGTGCGACCTCGGCAAAGCCAACGAAAGCGCCGTCCAGCCCCCGCGCCATAAATGCGGTGTGGTGCGGCGAAGCCAATATCTCGCGCATCTCCGCGCGGTGCTCTTCCAACGGACAAGTGGGCCACAGCGCCGAGCGCAGCGCCAGCCAGGCGTCGAGGTTGTCGTGGTCGCAGATGACGATCATGCGGGATCCTTATCCGGCAACTGAAGGGAGTGGGGCGATAATATCACGTTGCGCCGCCAGCGAGCGGCCGGATACGTCGGCGCATGAGATTAGCCTGCCCTGGATCGTTCGTCGCAGATTGTGATCCCATCATCAACGTCATCGGAAGATGGGGATCGTGCCCGAGGCCGTACGCCGCTCGCCGGCCTCTTTAAGTCTGCGCCCCAGTTCGGCGATGCGACGTTCGCCGGCTTCCAGCGCGGATGCTGAGGTATGTACCGAATAGGAACCGAGGTGCAGCGGATACGGGTGAGGCACGGCTGAGCCGAGAACGAATACGGCATCTTCATTGCCGGATGCTTCGAGCGCTATGGGCATTTCCCCCGGTTCGAATACCACCATCTCGCCCGCGTTGATAGGCGCGTCTGCGCTGAGCCGGCCTTTGGCCAGCGCGAGCCAGCCGACTGAATGCTTGGCTGGCGGGAGGTAAGTCCAGCTTTCGCCGGGTTTGAGGGTGACGAGCAAATAATTGATGCCTTCGTGTGCGGGCACCGGGCTTTGCACGCCTTCATGGTTGCCGACGATGATATGCGCCGGCCCGATTTGGCGCATGTTCCGGGCTTCGATATAACGGCTTTCCTGTTCACCGTTCTCCAGCTCGGCGGGCAGGGCCAACCAGAGCTGGAATCCTCGGATGCGCGGCGTATCCGTGGCGGACAATTCTTTGCCGTGCCACATCCCACCGCCGGCACGCGCCCACTCTACCGCGCCATAGCCGAGCGTCCCGACAGTGCCGCTGGCGGGATCTTCGTAGTGAAAAGCGCCTTCGAGCGGCACGGTCACGGTGGCTATGCCTGAATGCGGATGCAGCGGCATGTTGGCCAGCATTGCCATGGTGCGCTGATCCGCATCGAACAGATCGAGGAAGACGAAAGGTTTAATCACCTGGCCCAGGTCGGACGGGCTCATCAGTCGGGTTATCGGGCCGTGGCCTTGCCCTCGGGTGCGTTGTGTAATACGCCGCGGGTTGGGCGCGGGTGGTGAGGTCAACGTGGTGTTCATGATTGAATCTCCAGTTTATACATCCGGTGCAAACGAATTTCGGGGTACGCGGCACGGCCATACGATTGAGCGGTATTGCATCGCCGGTGGCCAGCCCAAAAACGGGACTGGCCGCGAGCCTGCTATTGCTGTTCCGAACAGGCCCCGATTAAGCGGTCAGGCCGTCAATCTGAGCCGCCGCTGCATCGATGGCGACAGTGCGGTTTTCCGGGCTGAGTGCCAGTCCCTCTGCTCGAATGAAGGTGATGTCCGTAATGCCAAGGAAGCCGAAGAAACTGCGCAGATAGGTTTCCTGATGGTCCAGGAAGGCCAGTGGCGTGCCTTCGCCGTACAGGCCACCGCGAGTGGAAGCGACGATAACGCGTTTCCCCTTGGCGAGGCCTTCAGCGCCTTTTTCCGTATAGCGGAAAGTTCTGCCTGGCACTGCAAGTCGGTCAAGCCAGGCGCGCAGCTGAGTCGGCAACGTAAAGTTATACATAGGTGCACCGACGATAATGACATCGGCGGCAAGGAAGTCGTCGACGAGTTTAGCGTTGCGGGCAACGGCCTGTTTGACGTGCTCGTCTTGCGGCTCCACGCCCTGCAGAGCCAAAAATTCGGCGCTCGAAAGGTGGTTAATCGGGTCGGCGGCGAGATCGGTGTGGATGATCCTGGCGTCCGGCTCAGCAGCAGAAAGATGTTTGACGATCGCCGCCGTGAGCTGGCGGCTTACCGACTGTTCGTTGAGAATGCTGGAATCGATATGAAGCAGTGTCATGGTGAAATCCTTAGGTATAAAATGGTAACCAGGGATAACAATATAACCATGCCCTAAAATGGCAGACAATAAGGCACATTAGGAGAACCCGGTATCATGAATGTGACTGATCAACCTCGAGATTTAAGACATGCCGACTGCCAAAAGATCAGTCAGGTATTGGCGCGCGTTGGTGAGAAGTGGAGTGTCCTGATCATTATGTTCTTGGCGAACGGGCCACGCCGATTCACTGAAATAAAGCGTACAATCAATGGAATATCTCAGCGGATGCTGACGTTGTGCCTGCGCAATATGGAACGAGATGGGTTGGTCAAGCGGACAGTTATTGCCGTCATGCCGCCGCACGTCGAATATGAATTGACGCCGCTCGGGTGCTCATTAACGGTGCCGGTCATCGCGCTGGGAACCTGGGCGAATGAACATATTGCCGATATTGATGCGGCCAGAACAGCATTCGATGCACAAAATAGCGAGGCCGGTCATGATGCTAATTCACGGTAGAGGCGACAGAGGGACATGAGATTTTTGCCCTGTTTCTGAAGTTATGGGGGCTTTAGTTTTATGGCAGTGATTATACAACGCTGTGCCGCAGAAAACGCCAAGGGGCTACGCTGTTGACGTAACCCTTTGAAAATTTGGTGGCCCCTGTTGGGTTTGAACCAACGACCAAGCGATTATGAGTCGCCTGCTCTAACCACTGAGCTAAGGGGCCAAGCCGCGAGATTATAGGGAATCCTTAAGCATCGGTCTACTGTTACCCGCCCGTATGTTGCTTTTCTGCGCAGTTCTAGCCTGTTGTAATTGCTGGCGGATTTTGCGATAACCGCAGTAAATCCCTGCAATGGACTCACGACACTCATGGAACTTCTGGCGCCCAATCTGCGGGTGGTGTTTTGCGGCATCAACCCCGGCCTTTCTTCCGCCCATCAGGGCTATCCTTTCGCCAACGGCAGCAACCGCTTCTGGAAGGTGATCCATCAGGCCGGTTTTACCAAGAGCCAGCTGGCGCCGGAGCAGTGGCAGCAGCTGAAAGACAACGGTTGCGGCATTACCGCGCTGGTGGCGCGCCCGACGGTGGCGGCCAGCGAACTGTCGCGCGACGAGTTGCGCAGCGGCGGTGAGGCGCTGCAAGAGAAGATCCTGCGCTATCAGCCGCGCGCGCTGGCGATTTTGGGCAAACAGGCGTTCACCACCGCCTTCGGGGTGAAAAACGCGCCCTGGGGCAAGCAGACGCTGACGCTGGGGGCAACCGAGGTGTGGGTATTGCCCAACCCCAGCGGATTGAACCGCGCCACGCTGGAGCAGCTTACCGCCAGCTATCGTGAGCTGTTCCTGGCGCTGCGATGACATAAGGGGGTATGCGATGACATCGATGATGAAAGGTTGTGTGATTGCGCTGTTATTGGTGACCGGCGCTGCGCAGGCGGGGCATTCGCCACAGGAAGCGCGCAACAAGCAGAACGTGCTGGAGTTTTATCGGCAGGGGCTGAACAACAAGGATTTTGCGGCGGCGCGGCCGTTTTTGGGCGAGCAGTACAAGCAGCATAACCCTAATGCCAAAGACGGCGTGGCGGGCTTTCGGCAATTTGTCGAGCTGCTGAAAACGCGTTACCCCAACTCGCACAGTGAGGTTAAACAGGCGTTCGTCGACGGCGACTATGTGATCCTGCATGTCGAGGTCAGCGGGCGCGAGGCCGACAAGACCGCGGCGATCGTCGATATCTTCCGTCTCGACAGCGCCGGAAAAATCGTCGAACACTGGGACGTGACGCAGCCGGTAACGGAGAAGACCGCCAGCGGCAACAGCATGTTCTGAGGCATAAAAAAACCCCGGCAAGCCGGGGTTTTTGTTTTGGGTGCGGCAGCCGGACTTAGTCGTCCAGGAAGCTGCGCAGCACTTCGGAGCGGCTCGGGTGACGCAGCTTGCGCAGCGCCTTGGCTTCGATCTGACGAATACGCTCACGGGTAACGTCAAACTGCTTGCCTACCTCTTCCAGCGTGTGGTCGGTGTTCATGTCGATGCCGAAACGCATGCGCAGCACTTTCGCTTCGCGCGCGGTCAGGCCGGCCAGCACGTCGTGGGTGGCGGAGCGCAGGCTTTCCGAGGTCGCGGAATCCAGCGGCAGCTCGAGGGTGGTATCCTCGATGAAGTCGCCCAGATGCGAATCTTCGTCGTCGCCGATCGGTGTTTCCATCGAGATTGGCTCTTTGGCGATCTTCAGCACCTTGCGGATCTTGTCTTCCGGCATCAGCATGCGCTCGGCCAGCTCTTCCGGCGTCGGCTCGCGGCCCATCTCTTGCAGCATCTGACGCGAAATACGGTTGAGCTTGTTGATGGTCTCAATCATATGCACCGGAATACGGATGGTGCGCGCCTGGTCGGCGATGGAGCGGGTGATAGCCTGACGGATCCACCAGGTGGCGTACGTCGAGAACTTGTAGCCGCGGCGGTATTCGAACTTGTCTACCGCTTTCATCAGGCCGATGTTGCCTTCCTGGATCAGATCCAGGAACTGCAGGCCGCGGTTGGTGTATTTCTTGGCGATGGAAATAACCAGACGCAGGTTGGCCTCAACCATCTCTTTCTTCGCGCGGCGGGCTTTCGCTTCACCGATCGACATGCGACGGTTGATGTCTTTGACCTGCTCGATGGTCAGGCCGGTTTCTTCTTCGATCTGACGCAGTTTCTGCAGGCTGCGCTGCACGTCTTCGGCAACGTCTTTCAGTTTTTCCGACCATGGCTTGGCCATCGCCAGTGCGGCTTCGAACCAGGAATCGCTGGTTTCGTTGCCGGCGAACAGGGTGACGAAGTTTTTCTTCGGCATTTTGCACTGTTCAACGCACAGCTTCATGATGATGCGTTCCTGGGTGCGAACGCGGTCCATCATGGTGCGCATGCTGTTGACCAGGAAGTCGAACTGTTTCGGCACCAGGCGGAACTGCTTGAACACTTCAGACAGCTTCAGGATCTCGTCCGCTGCGCTGGCGTGGCTGCGGCCGTTCTTCTTGATCACCAGACGCGTCGCTTCATACTGATCGCGCAGCTCGGCAAACTTTTGACGCGCCAGCTCAGGATCGATGCTGTTGTCGTCTTCAGTGTCGTCGTCTTCGGCGTCCTCATCTTCTTCGTCGTCGTCTTGCTCTTCGCTCGACAGTTCAGAACCGATGTGGGTCGCGGTGGGGGCGATGTCCTCTTCCGCGTTAGGATCGACGAAGCCGGTGATCAGATCGGACAGGCGCGCTTCGCCCGCTTCGACGCGATCGTACTGCTCAAGCAGGTAGGTGATGGCTTCCGGGTATTCGGCAACCGAGCACTGCACCTGGTTGATGCCGTCTTCGATGCGCTTGGCGATGTCGATTTCGCCTTCGCGCGTCAGCAGTTCGACGGTACCCATTTCGCGCATGTACATGCGCACCGGGTCGGTGGTGCGGCCGATTTCGGATTCCACGCTGGACAGAACCTGTGCGGCGGCTTCTTCCGCATCTTCGTCCGTGCTGTTCGAGTTTTCGGCGAGCAGCAGGTCATCGGCGTCCGGTGCTTCTTCCATCACCTGGATGCCCATGTCGTTAATCATCTGGATGATGTCTTCGATCTGATCGGAGTCGACGATATCTTCCGGCAGATGGTCATTGACCTCAGCATAGGTCAGATAGCCTTGCTCCTTACCACGGGTGACAAGTAGCTTCAGCTGTGACTGCGGGTTTTGCTCCATAAGACGGTATCCACACTTCAGAGTATTTAGGTTGGTGTCGGTCGGCGAAACCGCCAACAATAGCATTTGGGGCGTTTTCGTTATCGCCGCGGCCCACTATGGCGGCACTGTGCAGGGCTCTGCCCTCGCAATTATCGGCACTTAAGCCGTTTGGTATTCAGTTTTTCTTTCCAGCTCTTGACTCGTTGATCATACGAACTTCTTCTCGCTCTGAGGGGGTTAAGCCCTGTGTACGGGAGAGTGCCAGCAACTCTTCTAACCGTTGTTCGAGCACAGAGTCGAACATATGATTCAGGGAGTCCAGAAAGGTTCTTTCTGCAATCTCTGTATCTGATATATCGTTCCAGGCAGACAAAGTTTCAAGGTTAGCGCTGAACTTTGTATCCCGATATTCTTCCAGGATCTGGCCCGTTTTTATTCCAGGTTGAGCCAGGCAAAGGCTCACCAGCTCGCTGAACAGCGGCAGACCTGGCAGTTTGGCGTGTTGTAACCCTTCAAGAGAAGGTACAAGTGTAGCCAACTGCGGATTTTGCACCAGTAACCCTATCAGTATACGCATGGTTGTGCGTTTTAGCTGGGGCGCCTGATAAGGATTCGCATTTTCCGCCTGCTTGGGCATCAGCTTGTCGAGCTGGCTGTCGTCCAGCAACCCCAGCTTGTTGCCGAGCTCTTGACGCAGGTACAAGCGCAACGTTTCGCCCGGCACCTGGGTAATCAGCGGCAGCGCCAGCGTGCTCAGCTTGGCGCGCCCGTCCGGGCTGCTCAGATCCACCTGCGGCAGCAGGCTTTCGAACAGGAACGTGGACAGCGGCTGCGCCTGCTCCATTCGCTGTTCGAAGGCTTCTTTACCTTCTTTGCGCACCAGGGTGTCCGGGTCTTCACCGTCGGGCAAAAACATGAACCGCAGCTGGCGCCCGTCGTTCAGGTACGGCAGCGCGGTTTCCAGCGCCCGCCAGGCCGCTTCGCGGCCGGCGCGGTCGCCGTCGTAACAGCAGACGACGTTGTCGGTAGCGCGGAACAGCAGCTGAATGTGTTCAGCCGTCGTCGAGGTCCCGAGCGAGGCGACGGCATAATCGATGCCGAATTGCGCCAATGCCACCACGTCCATATACCCTTCCACCACCAGCAGCCGCTGCAGGGTAGGGTGGTTCTGCTGTGCTTCATACAGGCCGTACAGCTGGCGGCCCTTATGGAAAACTTCGGTTTCCGGCGAGTTCAGGTACTTCGGCATACCGTCGCCCAGCACGCGGCCGCCGAAGGCGATCACGCGCCCGCGCTTGTCGCGGATGGGGAACATCACCCGTTCGCGGAAGCGGTCGTACGAACGCCCCTGATCGTTAGTCACCAGCATGCCGGCATCGTTCAATGCGCGGCGCGAGTCGGCGTCGCGGCCGAAACGCTTCAGGGCGTTGTCCCATCCCGCCGGCGCGAAGCCGATGGCGAAATGGCGAATAACGTCGTCACTTAATCCGCGCTGCTGCAAATAGCTGCGCGCCGGCGCCCCGGAGGACTGCTGCAGTGACTGTTGATAGAACGCGCTGAGCTGCTCCATCAGTTGGTACAGGCTCTGGCGCTGATGGCGTTCGATCTGGGTTGGCCCGGTGCCCGCTTCGTAAGGCACTTCCAGCCCGTGCATGGTCGCCAATTCTTCGATGGTTTCGACAAACTCGAGTCGGTCGTAATTCATCAAAAAGTCGACGGCGTTGCCGTGCGCACCACACCCAAAACAGTGATAAAACTGCTTTTCGCCATTAACGGTAAAGGAAGGCGTCTTTTCGTGGTGGAACGGACAACACGCGTGGTAGTTCTTGCCTTGCTTCTTGAGCTTCACGCGGGCGTCGATCAAATCGACGATGTCGGTGCGAGCCAGCAAGTCATTGATAAATACGCGCGGAATTCGTCCAGCCATAAGCCCTTACTTCATTAGCCTATAAACGAGAACAAGCCGCGCATTCCTTTCGGAAAGCACGGCCTTCGTATGCAACTACTCGGTCTGCGCGATTTTGAAAATCAGAAATTCACGCGGTGGGGTTGCCCCCGAAGAATTAATACAGACGAGTGCGGCGTGCGTTTTCGCGAGCCAGTTTCTTCGCGTGACGTTTCACAGCAGAAGCTTTAGCGCGTTTACGTTCGGTAGTTGGTTTTTCATAAAACTCACGACGACGAACTTCAGCTAAAACACCCGCTTTTTCGCAAGAGCGTTTGAAACGACGCAGAGCAACGTCAAATGGCTCGTTTTCACGTACTTTAATTACCGGCATGTGCCTCTCACCTCAATAAAATTCGGTTTGCTGCTGGCCAAGCGCCAGCCTTTTCAAAATGGTGCGGAATTTTACTCCAATGGATGCTGCTTTGTAAAGCACCGCAGCAAATTGAAACCCGCGTCGCTCTGCCGCAACGTGCGCAATTTTGCACCGGGCGCTGATTATAGACTAATCAGAAAAAAATGCTCGTGTTTAATCGCACGGGCATTTTCTGGATGAATCATCGACATAGGTGCGGACCGGTGACAAGATGCGCGGCGCTGGCGGTAAATGCGGCGGAATGTGGTAGACTGGCGGCCGCACGTGAATGATGGGAAATGTAATGCGAGTACTGGGTATAGAAACGTCCTGCGATGAAACCGGAATTGCAGTGTATGACGATCAAACCGGTTTGTTGGCCAACCAATTATACAGCCAGGTCAAGCTGCACGCCGACTACGGCGGCGTAGTGCCTGAACTGGCCTCTCGCGATCACGTGCGCAAAACCGTGCCGCTGATTCAGGCGGCGCTGAAAGAGGCCAACCTGACCCCGGCCGACATCGACGGCGTGGCCTACACGGCCGGGCCGGGCCTGGTGGGCGCGCTGCTGGTCGGCGCTACTGTGGGGCGCGCGCTGGCGTTCGCCTGGAACGTGCCGGCAGTGCCGGTGCACCACATGGAAGGCCACTTGCTGGCGCCGATGCTGGAAGACAACCCGCCGGTGTTCCCGTTCGTCGCGCTGCTGGTCTCCGGCGGCCACACTCAGCTGATCAGCGTCACCGGCATCGGTGAGTATGAACTGCTGGGCGAGTCGATCGACGATGCCGCCGGCGAAGCGTTCGACAAAACCGCCAAGTTGCTCGGCCTGGATTATCCCGGCGGGCCGATGCTGTCGAAGATGGCGCAGCAGGGCACGGCGGGGCGCTTCACCTTCCCGCGGCCGATGACCGATCGCCCGGGGCTGGACTTCAGCTTCTCCGGGTTGAAAACCTTCGCCGCCAACACCATTCGCTCCAACGGCAACGACGATCAGACGCGTGCCGACATCGCCCGCGCTTTCGAGGATGCGGTAGTGGATACGTTGGCGATCAAATGCAAACGCGCGCTGGAGCAAACCGGCTTCAAACGCCTGGTGATGGCCGGCGGCGTGAGCGCCAACCGCACGTTGCGCGCCAAGCTGGCGGAGATGATGCAGAAACGCGGCGGTGAAGTGTTCTATGCGCGTCCGGAATTTTGCACCGACAATGGCGCGATGATCGCCTATGCCGGCATGGTGCGCCTGAAGAGCGGCGCCAATCCGGAGCTGAGCGTTTCGGTGCGGCCGCGCTGGCCGCTGGCGGAACTGCCTGCGGTATAAAGCAAAGGGCCGGATAATCCGGCCCTTCTGTTATTCGTCTTTCGGCTGGTCGCCGTTATCCGCATCCGCGTCGTTTTTCTTCTTGCGGAATTTGCCCCAAATCTTGCCTTCCTGGCCGCGCCACAGGCGCTGGATATTGTCGTGATGCCGCATCAGGATCAGGCAGGAGAGCATTGCTACCGGGAAGGTGAACTGCGGTTTGAACCACCAGACGTAGAACGGGGCGATCAGCGCGCTGACGATAGCGCCGAGCGAAGAGTAGCCGCTGAGCAGCACCGTCAGCAGCCAGGTGCCGGTCATCAGGCCGGTCAGATCCCAGCCGATAGGCGCGATGGCGCCAAACGCCGTCGCCACGCCTTTACCGCCGCGGAAGTGGAAGAACACCGGATAGATATGCCCCAGGCAGGCGGCGATCGCCGTCAGGCCGAGGTACAGCGGCGGCACATCGAATTTGTAGGCCAGCCAGACCGGCAACATCCCTTTCAGAATATCGAAGACCAACACCGCCGCCGCCGCCAGCCGGCCGCCGATGCGCAGGACGTTGGTCGCCCCGGGGTTTCCTGAGCCATGCTCACGCGGGTCCGGCAGCCTGGCGATCCGGCAAACCAGGATCGCGCTCGAAATCGAGCCGCACAGATACGCGAAGATAATCATGCCAAGCGCGGTAGCACTCATAACGCGGTTCCGTTTAATAATGGTCGTTTTACTCGCAACATCTATGGATAATACGCACATTCCGCTGGAAGTGGTATCCGGCAAGGCCAAAAACAGAGAATGACGTGATGGATATCGTATTTATTGAAGAGCTTACCGTAATTACCACCATTGGCGTTTATGAGTGGGAACAGGGCATTCGTCAGAAGCTGGTGTTCGATATCGAAATGGGCTGGGATAACCGGCCGGCCGCCGCCAGCGACGACGTAACCGACTGTCTGAGCTATGCCGACGTCAGCGACGCCGTGATCCAGCACGTCGAGTCGAACCGCTTCGCGCTGGTGGAGCGAGTGGCGGAGGAAATATCCGAAATTTTGCTTCGGCGCTTCAATTCCCCGTGGGTCCGTATTAAGGTCAGCAAACCGGGCGCTGTAGCACATGCCAATCGGGTCGGCGTGATCATTGAGCGCGGCACTCGTCCCGCATGATTTTATGTCATCTGCTTGCAACGAAAGGCCGTTAAGCTGGTCTTAATCCTGAGAATTGTTTTAGCGGCATTGTCTTTAAGCACTGCCGCTTTTTTATGTGATAGCCGTTATTTTATAGGGTGATCGAAGCACATGGCTGACATGCATTCACTGTTTATTGCGTTTGTTCTTGGGGTTGTCGAGGGGTTAACCGAATTTCTGCCGGTGTCTTCCACCGGGCATATGATTATCGTTGGCGAGTGGCTGGGCTTTACCGGCGACAAAGCCAAAACCTTTGAAGTCATCATCCAACTGGGGTCGATCCTGGCCGTGGTGGTGATGTTCTGGCGTCGGTTGTTCGGCCTGATCGGCATCCATTTCGGCGGCAAGCCGGTGGAGCACGAAGGGAAAACCAGCGGCCAACTGAAGTTGGGGCACATCCTGCTGGCGATGATCCCGGCGGTGGTGCTGGGCCTGGCCTTCCATGATTTCATCAAGTCGCTGTTCGCGCCGAAAAACGTGATGTACGCGTTGGTGGTCGGCGGCCTGCTGCTGCTGGCGGCGGAATGGCTGAAGCCGAAGAAACCGAGCGCGGAAGGGCTGGATGACATCACCTACCGCCAGGCGTTCATGATCGGCTGCTTCCAGTGTCTGGCGCTGTGGCCGGGGTTCTCCCGTTCGGGTTCCACTATCGCCGGCGGCATGCTGGTGGGCGTGAACCGCTATGCGGCGTCCGAATTCTCCTTCATTTTGGCGGTGCCGATGATGATTGGCGCCAGCGGCCTGGATCTGTACAAGAGCCTGCACTTCCTGACCTGGGGCGATTTGCCGATGTTCGCCGTCGGTTTCGTTACTGCCTTCGTGGTGGCGCTGATTGCGATCAAGACCTTCCTGTCGTTGATCAAACGCATCTCGTTCGTGCCGTTCGCCATCTACCGCTTTATCGTGGCGGCCGTGGTTTATATGGTATTCCTGTAAGCCCGATACCAAGAAAAAACCCCGCTCTGCGGGGTTTTTTTATGCCTGATCGTTGATGATAGTTTGGTTGAGCTTCCAGTCGGCCAGCGCCTGCTGGCGGCGGCGTTTGAGCTCGTCGCGGATCGCGGTACCCTGCAGCCCGCTGGCCACCACTTCTTTAATCGATACCGCGTTCGCCACCTGATACGCCTGGCGCAGATAGTCGCCCTGCGGATAAGGGTTTTCCTCAAAGCCGGTGCGTCCGCGCGCGTCTGCTTCGCTGGTCAGGATCATCTGCTCCAGCCTCTGGGGTTTGCGCCAGACGTCAATGGCGTCGAACAGCTTCAGCAGGGTCTCCGGCCGCAGCTTATTCACGGTGTGGATCAAATCATGGTACTCGGCCACCAGCTTGCTCAGGTCGCGCACCGGGTTGGGCACCCGCAGCCGCTGGCACAGCGCCTCGACCAGCTGCACGCCCGCCGGGCCGTGGCCGTGGTGATGCGGCCAGAACGCTTTCGGCGTCAACCCCTTGCCAAGATCGTGGCACAGCGTGGCGAAGCGCACGTCCACCTCCGGCGTGAGGCGGGCGGCAATCGCCAGCGCCATCAGCGTGTGTACGCCGGTGTCGATCTCCGGGTGCCACTTGGCGGGGGCCGGTACGCCGAACAGCGCGTCGATTTCCGGGAACAGCACCGCCAGCGCATCGCAATCGCGCAACACCTGAAAATAGACCTGCGGGCTTTGGCTTTGCAGCGCCTTTTCGGTTTCCTTCCAGACGCGTTCGGCGGTCAGCGCGGCCAGTTCACCGCCGTGCGCCATCTGGCGCATCAGGGTGAGCGTTTCGTCGGCGATGCGAAAACCCAAATGGGCGAAGCGGGCATTGAAGCGCGCCACGCGCAGCACGCGCAGCGGATCTTCGCCGAAAGCGTCGGAAACGTGGCGCAGCACGCGCGCCTGCAGATCGGCCACGCCACCGTAAGGGTCAATCAGCTCCCCTTCGGAGGAACGGGCGATGGCGTTGATGGTCAGATCGCGCCGCAGCAGATCTTCTTCCAGCGTGACGTCCGGCGCGGCATAGCAGGTAAAACCGGTGTATCCCTGGCCGGATTTGCGTTCGGTGCGTGCCAGCGCGTACTCCTCGTGGGAGTCGGGGTTGAGGAACACCGGGAAATCTTTGCCGACCTGTTGGTAACCCAATGCCAGCAGCTCTGCCGGCGTGGCGCCCACCACCACCCAATCATGATCGACCACCGGGATGTTGAGCAGGCTGTCGCGAACGGCGCCGCCGACCAGATAAATCTGCACTGTTGACTCCTGAATATCGTGTAAGGCTCTGTCTATCAGATTACATGAATTGGCCGCGGGATGTCGGCGCCAATGAAAAGGGCGCCCGCAGGCGCCCATACTCAAACTGAACGATACTGAGATCAGTTCATCCAGCGATTGTTGTTCTTGCGGCGCGGGATCAGGTGCGGCAACAGCAGGCCCAGCAGCAAACCGACGCCGGCAACGCCGCCGCCGTACATGAACCACTGCAGGATAATGGTGCGCTGCTTGTCGTCGAGCTGCAGGTTAACGGCGTTGACCTTCTTCTGCGCGACCACCAGCTGGTTTTTCAGATCCTGGTTTTCCTTCTGCAGGCTGCTGATGGTGCTGTCGCTGCCCGCGACTTTTTCCTGCATTTCCGAGGTACGCTGGTTCCAGGTGTTATCGATGTTGGCCAGCTTGTCGGTCAGGGTTTTCACCTGCTGTTCCAGCTCGGGCACGCGGGTGCGCAGGCTGGGCGTCTGGCTGAGCTGGTCGAGCGGGATCCAGGTGGTGCGGCCTTTCGGATCGCGGATCTGGCCGTAGTTGGTGCTGTCGTTGACGCTCAGCAGGGTCACTTCTTCACCGGCGTTCAGAGTGCCGACAATACGGTACTGATTACCTGGGCCGCTATGGACGTAAGTGCTTAACTCATCGGAGATATAGCGTTTATCTTCGGCATGTGCGGCCCAAGTGATGCTGAAGCTCAGCGCGGCAAGGAAAATCAGGCGTAATTTCTGCATTAGTTCATCGTTTCTGGGTGAATTTATGGAACGATAGTAGAGGGTTCAGTCTGACGACGCAACGCCAAAACCGGAATGAGAACTATCTTACTGTGGCTGATTCTGTGAGTTGCGCAGCGTTTTATAACGTAACAGGTTTTTTCTACAGTTAGCAGGGTTAAGGCGCCGGGAATCGCGGTAAGATAACGGCAACTGTGCGTCAGTGGGCAGCATAAGGCGGGCCGAGCGCGCCGAGCTGAAACCGACGTGAATGCGTAACTTATTGGTGTTAAAGAATTATGACCGTTGAAATTGAACTGAAATTCATCGCCGCGCCGCAAGCGGTGGCCGCACTGCCACACTGGCTCGCCGCCTGGCCGCATCAGCATTCCGCGCCGCAAAAACTGACCAACATTTACTTCGAAACGGCCGACAACGTCTTGCGCCGTCACGACATGGGGCTGCGCATTCGCGGTTTCGACGATCGCTATGAGATGACCATCAAAACCGCCGGTAAAGTGGTGGCAGGCCTGCACCAGCGCCCGGAATACAATGTTGCCATCGCCGAACCGCAGCTGGCGCTGGCGCAGTTTCCTGCCGACATCTGGCCGCAGGATTGCGATATCGCGGCGCTGCAGCAGGCGTTGCAACCGCTGTTCCGTACCGATTTCGTGCGTGAGAAGTGGGTGGTTACTTACGGCCAAAGCGAGATAGAAGTTGGCCTGGATCAGGGCGAGGTGCGCGCCGGTGACCAAAGCGAAGCCCTGAGCGAGATAGAACTGGAGTTGCTGAACGGCAATACCGCCGATCTGCTGGCGTTGGCCGGTGAGCTGGCGGCGCACGATGGGCTGCGTCAGGGCAGCCTGAGCAAGGCGGCGCGCGGTTATCACCTGGCGCAGGGCAATCCGCCGCGCCAGGTGCGCTCGCTGCAGGTGTTGAAGCCGGCGGCGAAGGCGACCGTGGAGCAGGGAATGATCGCCGCCTTCGAGCAGGCGCTCAGCCACTGGCAGTATCACGAAGAGCTATGGCTGCGCGGCGACGCGCAGGCGCGCGCTTCGGTGATTGAGGCGGTTGGAACGATCCGTCAGGCGCTGGTGATCTTCGGCGGCCTGGTGCCGCGCAAGGCCAGCGCCGATCTGCGCGCCCGTTTGACCGAGCTCGAACCATTGTTGGCGGATAAAGCCGCGCAACCAGAGACCCTGTGCTACAGCACAGCTTACCTGCAATGTAAGTTGGCGCTCACATCATGGCTGGTGCGCGGCGCCTGGCGGCCGTTTATCGATGCCAAAGGGCAGGCCAAGCTGGACGGTTCTTTCAAACGCTTTAGCGACATCATGCTGGGGCGCAGCGGCGCGGAGCTGAAAGAAGCCTTCAGCCGTACGCTGAACGAAGATGAATATCAGGAACAATTACCGCGCCTGACGCGTCAGATTTCAGCGCTGATCCTGTTGTCGGGCGCTTACCCCGACGAGCAGACCGGGCCTTATATCGAGGCCTGGCGCGAACTGCAGGCGGCGCTGAGCGAGCGCCGCCAGGGCTGGTATGAAGCCAGCCGCAAACAGGCCTTATCGCATGCGCCATTCTGGTTAAACGGCGCGCTTCGTTAATCAAGCCGGCCCGCCAGCCGTGGGCCGCAGAACGGGTCATACACTATGTCGCCACTTTCAGCCGCGTTACAGGCTCAGGCACAGCAGGTTGTGCAGCGTTTTCAGGAAGTTCACGGCGCGGACAGCGCCTTTAGCGAACAGGAGCAGTGGGTGCTGGCGTCGAGCGACTTCGTCAGCGACGCGCTGCTCGCCCAACCGGCCTGGCTGGGGACGCTGCGCGAACAACCACCGGCGCCCGGCGAGTGGCAACACTACGCCGCCTGGCTGCAGGACGAGCTGGAAGAGGTGCGCGACGAGGCGCAACTGATGCGCACGTTGCGTCTGTTTCGCCGCGAAACGCTGGTGCGCATTGCCTGGGCGCAGGCGCAGGGGCTGTGTTCGACCGAAGAAACGCTGCTGCAGTTGAGCGGATTGGCGGAGACGCTGATCGTCAGCGCACGCGACTGGCTGTACCAAACCTGCTGTCGCGAGTGGGGCACGCCGTGCAACGCCGGCGGTGAACCGCAGCCGCTGCTGATCCTCGGCATGGGCAAGCTGGGCGGCGGCGAGCTGAATTTCTCGTCGGATATCGATCTGATCTTCGCCTACCCGGAAAACGGCCAGACTCAGGGCGGGCGGCGCGAGCTGGACAACGCCCAGTTCTTCACCCGCCTCGGCCAGCGGCTGATCAAGGCGCTGGATCAACAGACCATCGACGGCTTCGTCTATCGCGTCGACATGCGGCTGCGGCCGTTCGGCGACAGTGGCCCGTTGGTGATGAGCTTCGCGGCGCTGGAGGATTATTATCAGGAGCAGGGGCGCGACTGGGAGCGCTATGCGATGGTGAAGGCGCGCCTGATGGGCGGGGCGGAAGACGCCTACAGCCAGGAGCTGCGCAAAACGCTGCGGCCGTTCGTGTTCCGCCGCTATATCGATTTCAGCGTCATCCAGTCGCTGCGCAACATGAAGGGTATGATCGCCCGTGAAGTGCGGCGTCGCGGCCTGAAGGACAACATCAAGCTGGGCGCCGGCGGCATTCGCGAAATCGAATTCATTACCCAGGTATTCCAGCTGATCCGCGGCGGCCGCGAGCCGGCGCTGCAGGGG
The DNA here is from genome assembly GCF_052168635.1 of Serratia sp. CY47444. Taxonomy (NCBI): domain Bacteria; kingdom Pseudomonadati; phylum Pseudomonadota; class Gammaproteobacteria; order Enterobacterales; family Yersiniaceae; genus Serratia; species Serratia sp. CY47444. The sequence goes on along the minus strand of NZ_JBJNMH010000004.1, from coordinate 4,886 downwards.
CGTTCGCTGCTGCCGACGCTGCAGGCGGTGGGTGAGCTGGGGCTGCTGGAGGCCGAGCAGGTGCGGGCGCTGAGCGCCGCTTATCTGTTCCTGCGGCGGCTGGAGAACCTGCTGCAGGCGATCGGCGATCAGCAAACTCAGACGCTGCCGCAGGAGGCGCTCGATCAGGCGCGGTTGGCCTACGGCATGGGATTGGCGGATTGGCCGGCGCTGATGGCGGCGCTGGACGTGCACATGCAGGCGGTACGCGCGGTGTTCGACGACCTGATCGGCGACGATAGCCCGGATGTCGGCGAAGATCCCGACTACCAGCACTACCACAGCCTGTGGCAGGACGCGCTGGAGGAGAACGAGCTGGCGCCGCTGACGCCACACCTCGATGAAGAAGGCCGTCGACAGATGCTGCGCACCATCGCCGATTTCTGCCACGACGTCGACAAGCGCACCATTGGCCCGCGCGGCCGCGACGTGCTCGATCAACTGATGCCGCGCCTGCTGGCGGAGGTGTGCCCGCGCCAGGACGCGCCGACCGCGCTGGTGCGGCTGGCGCAGCTGCTGCTCAGCATCGTCACCCGCACCACCTACCTCGAATTGTTGGTGGAGTACCACGCGGCGCTCAGCCATCTGATCCGCCTGTGCGCCGCGTCGCCGATGGTCGCCAACCAGTTGTCGCGTTACCCGCTGTTGCTGGACGAACTGCTGGATCCGGCCACGCTGTATCAGCCGGTGGCGCTGGACGCCTACCGCAGCGAGCTGCGCCAGTATCTGCTGCGGGTGCCGGAAGACGACGAAGAGCAAAAGCTGGAGGCGCTGCGCCAGTTCAAGCAGGCGCAGCAGCTGCGCATCGCCGCGGCGGATATCGCCGGCGCGCTGCCGGTGATGAAAGTGAGCGATCACCTGACTTATCTGGCGGAGGCGATCATCGACGCGGTGGTGCAACAGGCCTGGAGCGACATGGTGGCGCGCTACGGCCAGCCGACCCATCTGCAGGAGCGTGAAGGGCGCGGCTTTGCGGTGATCGGCTACGGCAAGCTGGGCGGCTGGGAGCTGGGTTACAGTTCTGACCTCGATCTGGTGTTCCTGTTGGATTGCCCGCCGGAAGTGATGACCGACGGCGATCGCTGCATCGACGGCCGTCAGTTCTACCTGCGGCTGGCGCAGCGGGTGATGCATCTGTTCAGCACCCGCACCTCCTCCGGCATTTTGTATGAGGTGGACGCGCGTCTGCGGCCTTCCGGTGCCGCGGGGATGCTGGTCAGCACCGTGGAGGCGTTCGCCGACTACCAGCAAAACGAAGCCTGGACCTGGGAGCATCAGGCCTTGGTGCGCGCGCGCATCGTGCATGGCGATCCGGCGCTGCATCAGCAGTTCGACGCGATCCGGCGCGAGATCCTGTGCAAAACGCGCGATGCGCAGACCCTGAAGCGCGAAGTCCGCGAGATGCGCGAAAAGATGCGCAACCATCTCGGCAGCAAGCAGCGCGATCTGTTTGATATCAAAACCGATGAGGGCGGCATTACCGACATCGAATTTATCGCCCAATATCTGGTCTTACGCTATGCGCCGGGTGAACCGCGGCTGACGCGTTGGTCGGACAACGTGCGCATCTTCGAGCTGATGGCCAATTACGACATCATGCCGGAAGAGGAGGCGCGCGCGTTGACCCAGGCCTATGTCACCATGCGCGACGAGATCCACCACCTGGCGTTGCAGGAACATTCCGGCAAGGTCGGCAGCGAGCTGTTTGCCGCCGAGCGCGAACAGGTACGCGCCAGCTGGGCCAAATGGCTGGATTAATACCTTTTTGCGGGTATTCCGGCGGTCTGTGGTAATATCTGCGCCACTAAAATTTTGTTCTTTTTTGGAGTTATCGGATGAAAGTTACGCTGCCTGATTTTCGCCGCGCCGGTGTGCTGGTGGTCGGTGACGTCATGTTGGATCGCTATTGGTATGGGCCGACCAGCCGCATTTCACCGGAAGCCCCGGTGCCGGTGGTCAAGGTCGATACCATCGAAGAGCGTCCCGGCGGCGCGGCTAACGTGGCGATGAACATCGCTTCGCTGGGCGCCACTTCCCGCCTGGTGGGCCTGACCGGCATCGACGATGCGGCGCGGGCGCTGAGCGCCAAGCTGAATGAAGTCAACGTGCGCTGCGACTTCGTCTCGGTGCCGACCCATCCGACCATCACCAAGCTGCGCGTGCTGTCCCGCAACCAGCAACTGATCCGTCTCGACTTCGAAGAAGGCTTCTCCAACGTTGATCCACAGCCGATGCTGGAGCGTATTCAGCAGGCGCTGCCGCAGATCGGCGCGCTGGTGCTGTCCGATTACGCCAAGGGCGCGCTCAGCCAGGTGCAGGGCATGATCCAACTGGCGCGCGCCGCCAAGGTGCCGGTGCTGATCGATCCGAAAGGGTCCGATTTCGAGCGCTATCGCGGCGCGACGCTGCTGACGCCGAACCTGTCCGAGTTCGAAGCGGTGGTGGGCCACTGCAAGGATGAAGCGGAATTGGTGGAACGCGGCATGAAGCTGGTGGCGGATTTCGAGCTGTCGGCGCTGCTGGTTACCCGTTCAGAACACGGCATGACGCTGTTGCAGCCGGGCGTTGAACCGCTGCACTTGCCGACCCAGGCGCAGGAAGTGTTTGATGTGACCGGCGCCGGCGACACCGTGATCGGCGTGCTGGCCGCCTCGCTGGCCGCCGGTAACTCGCTGGAAGAGTCCTGTTTCCTGGCCAACGCTGCCGCCGGCGTGGTGGTGGGCAAGCTCGGTACCTCCACCGTGTCGCCGATCGAGCTGGAAAACGCGGTGCGCGGCCGCGCCGAGACCGGTTTTGGCGTGATGACCGAAGCGCAGTTGAAGCATGCCGTCGCGCAGGCGCGTCAGCGCGGCGAAAAAGTGGTGATGACCAACGGCATCTTCGACATTTTGCATGCCGGCCACGTCTCTTATCTGGCCAACGCCCGCAAGCTGGGCGATCGCCTGATCGTGGCGGTGAACAGCGATGCGTCGACCAAGCGCCTGAAAGGGGAAACACGCCCGGTCAACGCGCTGGAGAACCGCATGATCGTGCTGGGTGCGCTGGAAGCGGTGGATTGGGTGGTGCCGTTCGAAGAGGACACGCCGCAGCGCTTGATCGCCGACATTCTGCCGGATCTGCTGGTGAAAGGCGGCGATTACAAACCGGAAGAGATTGCCGGCAGTGCGGAAGTGTGGGCCAACGGCGGCGATGTCAAAGTGTTGAACTTTGAAGACGGCCTGTCGACCACCAACATCATCAAAGCGATTAAAGACGGGCGCGGCTAACGCCGGGTAATCTAAAGAACAAGGGCGCGCGGTTCATACAGGTGCGCGCCCTTCGCGGGAATTATTCGTCTTCCTGCTTGGCTGCCGGCGCCGCGCTCAGTTTGCTTTCCAGCTCGGCCATGCGCTGTTCCAACAGCGCCAGCTTCTCGCGGGTGCGCAACAGCACCTGAGTCTGCACGTCGAACTCTTCGCGGTTAACCAAATCCAGGCGGGTCAACTGCGATTGCAGGACCTGACGGATTTTTTTCTCAACGTCTTCCCCGAATTCACGAACGCCTTTAGGCATGGACTCATGAACCTGGCGTGCGATTTGTTCGATTTTTTTCGGGTCAATCATGGCGTATCCCTTTCAGAGTTTAATAGCTGCCGCTTAGTGTAATGCGAGTTGCCCGTCGGATAAACCATTAAGCGCATTCACCGCGCGTGGCCGAATTGTGCTTTTGCCAATTGCCCTGCCTACCCATTAGCGTTATAGTCATCTTGCTTATTCTCAGGGCGGGGTGAAAGTCCCCACCGGCGGTAAATCACCTTCTACGGTGAAAGCCCGCGAGCGCTCAGCCAGCCTGTAAAGGCCGGTTAGAGGTCAGCAGATCCGGTGTAATTCCGGGGCCGACGGTTATAGTCCGGATGGGAGAGAGTAACGGTATCTGCCGGGCATGCGCCCGCTTGCGTTATTTTTTTAGCTATTGCTAGCTACTCCTCAAGATCGCCCTGGTTCTGGTAATCCATAATTTTTAATGAGGTTTTTTACCATGAATCAGACGCTACTTTCAGACTTCGGCACGCCGACAGAACGCGTTGAACGCGCGATTGACGCACTGCGCAACGGGCGCGGCGTAATGGTGCTCGATGATGAAAATCGTGAAAACGAAGGTGACATGATCTTCGCCGCGGAAACCATGACCGTTGAGCAGATGGCGCTGACCATCCGCCACGGCAGCGGTATCGTGTGCCTGTGCATCACCGAAGAACGCCGTCAGCAGCTCGAGCTGCCGATGATGGTGACCAACAACTCCAGCCAGTTCCAGACCGCCTTCACCGTGACCATCGAAGCGGCGCAGGGCGTGACCACCGGGGTTTCCGCTTCCGATCGCCTGACCACCATCCGCGCGGCGGTGGCAGACAGCGCCAAGCCGAGCGACCTGAACCGTCCGGGCCACGTGTTCCCGCTGCGTGCGCAGCCGGGCGGCGTGCTGAGCCGTCGCGGCCACACCGAAGCGACCATCGATCTGGTCTCCATGGCCGGTTTCAAACCTGCCGGCGTGCTGTGTGAACTGACCAATGACGACGGCAGCATGGCGCATGCGCCGGAAGTGATTACCTTCGCCAAACAGCACGACATGGTGGTGCTGACCATCGAAGATCTGGTGGCCTACCGCCAGGCGCACGAGAAAAAAGCCAGCTGATAGCCGGCCGCTTTCAACGATAAAAAAGCCGCGTTACGCGGCTTTTTTTGTGGCTATGACCCGTCCTGAATAGCGTTGACACATTTTACTCACGCACAGAGGAAAATGTGATGAACCAGTATATTAAACGCACACAACGCGATTACTCTCTATCCTTTAAACTGGCTGTCGTCGA